>JAOPWA010000417.1 GCA_025965915.1 Dactylosporangium sp.
TCACAATGCTTTCCAACGACTCGCGAAAGCGCGGGCGGCGCATCGCTGTTACGTGAAATCAAACGGACGTCATACTCGGCGCCATAAAGCGACGTGCGGATGTTGTCGCTCATACCGCCGTCGACGCTGACGTAGCTGCGGATCCCATCCACGTCCTTGACGGTGCCGACCTCGTAGAGCGTGAACATGGCCGGGCCGACGATCGCCCGGCCGGGCTCGATCGACAGCCGCGGCACGGTCAGGCGGTGGGCGGCGCACTCGTGCTCAACGATCTTGAGCATGCTGGCGGCCAGGTCGCCGGGCGTCGACGGGTCGTCCTGGCTGGTGTACGCGATACCGAAGCCCCCACCCAGGTCCAGCTCGGGCAGCTCCACCCCGTACGCGTCCCGGATACCCGCCTGAAGCTCGAGCACGCGGCGCGCGGAGACCTCGAACCCGGAGGTGTCGAAGATCTGCGAACCGATGTGCGAGTGCAGGCCGGTGAGCTCGAGCACGTCCTCACGCAGGATCGTCTCGGCCGCGGCCGCCGCCGCTCCCCCGGACAGCGAGAAGCCGAACTTCTGGTCCTCGTGCGCCGTGGCGATGTACTCGTGGGTGTGTGCCTCGACACCCACCGTCACCCGGATCATGACCCGCGGTCTGACGCCGCGCTCCCGCGCCAGTGCGGTCAGGCGCTCGATCTCGGCGAACGAGTCGAGAATTATTCGCCCCACCCCGGCGTCAAGTGCCCGCGCCAACTCCCGCACCGACTTGTTGTTGCCGTGGAAGCCCATGCGCTCGGGCGGCATCCCCGCGGCGAGCGCCACCGCCAGCTCACCGCCGGAGCACACGTCCAGGCTCAGGCCCTCCTCGGCCACCATCCGCACGACGGCCTTGCACAGGAACGCCTTACCTGCGTAGAAGACGTCGGCGCCGCGGAACGCTTCCCGGAACTCACGGCAGCGGGCGCGGAAGTCGGCCTCGTCGAGCACGTACGCCGGCGTGCCGTAAGCCTCCGCGATCTCCCGCACGTCGACGCCGCCCACGGTGAGGGCACCGGCGTCCGTGCGGGTCACCGTCCGCGGCCACAGTTGCGGCATGAGGGCGTTGACGTCTTCGGGGGTACGCAGCCAGCCCGGCCCCCGCTGTCCTATGTCGGCGTGCAGTGCCCCAGCCTCGTGTGCGCGCATCTTTCCTTACATCCGTTCCGGGGCGGAGACGCCCAGCAGGTCGAGCCCGTTGACGATCACCTGGCGGGTTGCGTCGTTGAGCCACAGGCGGGCCCGGTTCGCTCCCGTGATCGGCTCGTCACCACGCGGCAGCACCCGGCATTCGGGCTGGTCGTACCACTTGTGGTAGGCGTTGGCGACCTGCTCTTCAAGGTAGCGCGCCACCCGGTGTGGCTCGCGCAGTTCAGCGGCGCTCGCCACGATCCCCGGGAAGTCACCGAGCGCCTTGAGCAGGTTCCGGTCCTTCTCGTGTGTGAGCTGGCCCGGGTCGAAGTCGTCACCGCGGGTCAGCCCGACGTCAGCGGCCTGACGGGCCACGCCGGCCGTGCGGGCGGCCACGTACTGCACGTAGAAGACCGGGTTGTCGTTGCTGCGCCGGGTCCACAGGTCGAGGTCGAGGTCGATCGGCGAGTCGACCGAGTACCGCGCCAGGGCGTACCGGGCGGCGTCGACGCCGATCGCGTCGACCAGGTCCTCGATCGTCACCACCGTGCCGGCGCGCTTGCTCATGCGCAGCGGCTGCCCCTCGCGGACGAGGTTGACCATCTGGCCGATCAGGATCTCGAGGTTGCGCTCGGGATCATCGCCGAAGCAGGCGACCATGGCCTTCATCCGGCCGATGTAGCCGTGATGGTCGGCGCCGAGCATGATCACGACCCGCTCGAAGCCGCGCTCCCGCTTGTCCAGGTAGTACGCGCAGTCAGCGGCGAAGTAGGTCCAGTCACCGTCGGACTTGCGCAGCACCCGGTCCTTGTCGTCGCCGAAGTCGGTGGTGCGCAGCCAGGTGGCACCCTCGGCCTCGTAGACGCGGCCCTGCTCGCGCAGCCGGGTGAGCGCGGCGTCCAGTTCACCGCGGTCGTGCAGGTCCTTCTCGCTGAAGAACCGGTCGAAGTGCACCCCGAACTGGGCCAGCGACTCCTTGATCTCGCCGAACATCAGCGCGACGCCCTCGACCCGGAAGATCTCCTGCGGGTCGGGCGCGTCCAGCGCGTCGGGGCGCTTCGCCAGCACCGCCTGGGCGATGTCGGCGATGTACGCGCCGCCGTAGCCGTCCTCCGGCGTCGGCTCGCCCGTCGCGGCAGCCAGCAGCGACTTCGCGAACCGGTCGATCTGTGAGCCGGCGTCGTTGAAGTAGTACTCCGTGCCCACCTCGGCGCCGACCGCGCGCAGCAGGCGGCTCAGCGCGTCACCGACAGCGGCCCACCGCACCCCGCCGATGTGGAGCGGACCGGTCGGGTTGGCCGACACGAACTCCAGGTTGATGCGCTGGTCGGCGAGGGCGGCGCTCCGCCCGTACCCTCGGCCGGCCTGGACCACCGCGCGGGCCAGGCGGCCCGCGGCGGCCGGATCGAGTCGAACATTGAGGAAGCCCGGCCCGGCGACCTCGGCAGCCTTGATGCCGTCGACGCGCTCCAACTGGCCGGCGATCGCCGTGGCGAGCTCCCGCGGGTTGGCGCCCACCTTCTTCGCGACCTGCATTGCCAGCGTGGAGGCGTAGTCGCCGTGCTCGGGATTGCGCGGTCGCTCGACGCCGGTCGTCTCTGGAAGAACGGACGTGTCGAGGCCGCGCTCGGTCAATACGGCACGGGCGGCGTCGAGAATGGCAGCGGCAAGGTCGGCGGGAGTCACCGAGTAATGCTACCGAGGGTAGACTCCTCGATCTGGCGGCGACCCGACGTGCTGGTCACAATGCGGGACGCCGTCGCGCCCCGGGTCCGACTTTCCTGACTACACATGTCCTGACCACTCCATGTGACGAGGCCTCATGAGCATGAGTACGCAGCACGGCGGCGGCGGGACGCGCCGTCCGCCGAGCACCAAGCCCGGCGGTAAGCCCAAGGACGCCCCGGCCGACAAGACGGGACCGGCCGACAAGGGCGGACCGGCGGCCAAGAGCGCGCCGGCGGCCAAGGGCGGACCGGCGGCCAAGGGCACCGGCGCTGCCAAGAAGGGCGCGCGACCCGGTGCGGGCGGGAAGGGCGGCGGCCGTCGGCCGATCACCCCGGTGAAGGTCAACCAGGCTCGCAACTGGGGACCGATCGTCACATTCGCCGTGGTCGGTGCGATCGCGGTGGGCATCATCGGCTTCGGCGGCTACCAGGTGTACGTAAACGGAATGACCTGGGAAGAGCGGGCGGCGAAGATCTCCGGGATCACGAACTTCCGCAAGTCCAACCCCAAGATGCTGGAGTACCAGGCGCACCAGGCCGGCCCGATCAAATACTCGGTCCTGCCTCCCGTTGGCGGCACGCACAACCAGAACTGGCAACGCTGCCTCGGCGACGTCTACACCGCGCCGATCGCCAACGAGCACGCGGTCCACAGCGAGGAGCACGGGGCTGTCTGGATCACGTACCGTCCGGACCTCCCCAAGGCTGAGGTGGACCAGCTCGCCAAGAAGGTCAAGGGCCACGACTTCACGCTGATGAGCCCGTTCCCGGGCCTGGACAAGCCGATCTCGGTGCAAACCTGGGGCTACCAGCTCAAGGTCGACAAGGCCGACGATCCGCGCATCGACCAGTTCATCAAGGACCTGCGTGAGATTTCCGCCAAGGAACAGGGCGCGACCTGCTCCTCTGGCGCCTTCATCACCGAGACCGGCACGACACCCCATGACCTGCAGCCCCCGGCCGACCCGGCCGCCGGCCAAGGCGGCGTTCCCGGCGGCGCTGTTCCCGGCGGCCAGCCTGGCGGTGGCGCTCCCGGCGGCACCGGCTGATGCCGGAGTCGATCCTGCCCTCATCGCGGCGCGTCCGGCTGTTACTGGCCGGGCTCGCCGCGGTGGTGGTGCTGGTCCTGACCTACACCGCGGGCGTGGCCTCAGCGGGGATCTTCGCCCCCGGGGAAAACTCGGTTGAGGCGGGCTTCGCCCGCGACATGTCGGTGCACCACGCGCAGGCCGTCGAGATGGGGATGCTGGCCTATCAGAGGGCCACGAACGCCGAGGTGCGCCACGAGGGGTACGACATCGCCCTGACTCAGCAGAGCCAGATCGCCACGATGAAGTCCTGGCTGGACATGTGGCACGTCAGCCGCTCCAGCGACAAGGCACCGATGTCCTGGATGCCTGACGGCGCCAAGGAACTCGGCCCCGACAACCACATGCCAGGCATGGCGACCGACGCCGAGCTGACCCGGCTCAACACGCTCACCGGCAAGGACTTCGACATCCTCTTCTGCCAGCTGATGATCCGCCACCACTTGGGCGGCATCCACATGGTCGAGTCGATCCTGAAGATGAGCGACAACGCGAACGTGCGGTCACTGGCCGAGTCGATCAGATCGGGTCAGCAGACGGAGATCACGATCTTCAACAACCTGCTGACCGGTATGGGCGCGAAGCCTCTTCAGTAGGCCCTCGCCGGGTTTCTCGGGCTCGCCGGACGCCCTCGCCGGGTTTCTCGGGCTCGCCGGTTCTCGGATCGGGCCTGCTCCCGGCTCCGCCTCTTGTCCCACGTGAATCTTGGAAGATTTGACACCAATATTGGTGTCAAATCTTCCAAGATCTAACGCCTCTGCTGGCTCTCGGCGTCGAAGTCTCGCGCACTGTCCTCCGACCGCCTGGACGCCTTGCCCTCGACCCGCCCGCCACCCCTACTCGGCGCACTGACGAGCGGCGACGCGTACGCGAGGGCGGACAGGGCCGCGTTCGCGCTACTGACCGCCGCCACCGCCGCGATCCGGTAGCTCGTCATGGGTTGCCTCCCGGGTGCAGGTTGGTTGCAAATGCCGATCCTGCCGCCCCCGGGCGCATCAAAAAGTCCCCTGAACAGCCAAGATTCTCAGCCGCGTAGCGGGCGGAGCACCGCATATCCGGCGGCCCACACCGCGATACCCGGCGGCCCACACCGCGATAGCCGGCAGCTGGCACCGCGCGAGAACCGGCGCGCAGGGCACGCGAGGCCTCTGCTAGCATTCTGTGGTCGCCAGAGCCCCCGTAGCTCAGGGGATAGAGCACCGCCCTCCGGAGGCGGTGGCGCAGGTTCGAATCCTGCC
>JAOPWA010000085.1 GCA_025965915.1 Dactylosporangium sp.
CCTGGACGGCAGCTGCCGTCCAGGCCATCGCGCGTCTAGGCCATCGCCCTGCCGGACCATCGTCCGTTTCGCCGGCCCGGGCAGACGAGCTAGGCGGCAGCGCCCGGGACCGGGACCGGGACCGGGAAGATCATGCAGGACGACGTCGCGTGGGCGATCAGCCGATCGGCGTCGTCGAACACCTGCGCCTGCGCCAGCGCGGTCCGCTGGCCGCGCGACAGCACGGTCCCCTCACAGCGCAGCATGCCCGACCGCACGGTCACCGGCCGCAGGAACTTGGTGGTCAGATCCAGTGAGGTGTATGCGATGCCGACCGGTAGCGTCGACTGCACCGCGCACGCCGCGGCGGAGTCGAGCAGGGTGGCCAGCACGCCACCGTGCATGGTGCCCAGCGGGTTGTAGTGGAACTCCTGCGGCTGCAGGCCGAAGACGATGCGCCCCGCTTCGACCTCGATGGCACTGATGCTGAGCGTCTGCATCACCGGCGGCCGCGGGATCTCACCGGCGCCGATGGCCTGGAGAATCTCCAGCCCGCTGCGGTTGGCCATGGCCGCCGCGCTGATACCGGGGTCTTCCCACGTGTACGTGCGGGTTCTGACGCCCTGCTGAGTGTCGGTCATCGACGCAGCGTTCCACCCCCCTGCTGAGTCTGTCAATGAGACTTAGCTCTATCGCGAGCAGGGCTCCGCACGCATCGGCGCCGAGCGGCGCCTGGGAGGAGTGGACCTCCCGGGCGCCGTCGGCTCAGCCGCTCCGCCGCACGGACCACTGGCGCGGGCCCTGCACCGGACCGCGGCGTCCGCTGCCCTGGACTTTCCCGAAGGCCTGTGATGAGGATGTGTCCTTGCCGCGCCGGCGACGGGCGGCGCGGTTGGAGAATTCGGCCGGCTCCGGCTCCGGCCCCGGCTCCGGCTTTGTCTCTGGCTGTTGTTGAGATGACTCTTGGTTATCGGGACTGTGGTTATCAGGCATGAGGGTGTCTCCTCGGAGGTGGAGCGGGCGGACCCGAAGGCATGACCGCCCGATAGCAGGAGGGTCGTGCGGCGAGAAGCGGCCTGTTCGGCGGAGAAGGAGCGCCGGCGGCGGGAAGCGGCGGGCGCGGGCACGCGGGAGCGGCAGGTGAACGGCCGGCGCGGGCATCGTCCTCAGAGGATCATGCGATGACGCTAACACGCCTTGCGGGCTGTACGCAGCCGAATTCCGCCGGCCCTCAGCGCACGACGATGCGGTCGATGTCGGGCGCGTAGCCCTGCTCGTTGCCGATCTCGATCGTGTTGCCACCGCTGGCCAGATTGACCGGCACCGTCACGGACCCCACCGTGTACCAGTCGGGGGTCAGCGGGAAACGCGACGACCGGGCGACCCGGCCGTTGATGAGCAGAGTCCCGGCGCGTGGGTCGCCGGCGATGTAGTAGATGGTCAGCGCGTACCTGCCAGCGGCGGGGACGTTGACGCCCGTCATTCGCAGTGACCTGCCCTTGCCGACGTAACCGATCACATAGCCACCGGACGTCCCCCGCACCGCCCGAAGCCAGGTGCCGGCGCTACGGCTGTTGGCAGGATCCTCCGCCTCGTAGGCGACAACCGACATGACGGCCGGAGCCGCTGGTCGGCGCGCGGATGCGGGCGGCGGCGCGGCTGGCAGTGGTGTGGCTGGCAGTGGTGTGGCTGGCGCCGGTGGCTGCGCGGGACGGGGACTGTCGGCGGTCGTCGCGGTGGCGGGCTGCGGCGCCACCGACGCGTCCGGGGTCGGGTAGGTCCCGATGGAGGCGTCCGGCCGGCCGCCGAGCTCGGGTGTGAACGTCGTGGTCACGTCGCCGGTGGTGGTCGGCCCGGAGGCCGGTAGCAACAGGCTCTGCCCACCGCGACGGGGTGACGCCGCCTGTACGACGCCGACCCCCATCGTGGCGACGACCAGGACCCCGGCGACCGCCGTCATCACCTGCCCGGAATCCACACGTTCACGCAGGGACGCCGAGAGGCGGCGACGGTGGTGGCGGCCGGTCGTGTCGTCAAGCCGCGGAGCCGGTTCGGATGTCATGCCCCTACCCCACAAGGTCTGCCGTCCCGCCGTCTCCTACGCGGAAGATCGTCGGCTACACGCTGTCACGGACCAGCCTGATGGTCAACGGGCATGATCCTGGAGAGTCCGGGGGCTGTCACCCCGCAAACTCTCCAGGAACCCGGCGTGCCTAGAAGCTCTTGGTCGAACCCATCAGCGCTCGGCTCGCTCAGGCTAGGAGCGATGCCTGGATAGGCTCGGCCGGTGGGTCGCATGCGAGGCGTCCCGGAGCACCCGGAAGGGTTGGCATACGAGCCGGACCTGCTTGACGAGGCCGAGGAGCGGTCCGTCCTCGCCCTGCTCGATGAGATCGCCTTCCACGAGGTGCGGATGCACGGGCAGGTCGCCCGTCGCACCGTCCGGCACTACGACCTGAACTACGGATACGAGTCGTGGCAGCTCGTACCGACCGCTCCGCTGCCCGCGCCCCTGCGGTGGCTACGTGAGCGCTGCGCCGACTTCGCGGGGGTGCGACCGGAGGCGCTGGCGCAGACTCTCGTCACCCGGTACCCACCCGGCGCGACGATCGGCTGGCACCGAGACGCGCCCATGTTCGGCCCCGTGATCATCGGTGTTTCGCTGCTGTCGCCGTGCGTAATGCGCTTTCAGCGCCGCGTCAGCGACGAACGCCACGTGTACGAACAGGAGTTGGCGCCCAGGTCGGTGTACGTCCTCGGCGGGGCCACCCGTTCCGCCTGGCAGCACAGCATTCCGGCGGTCGCGGACTTGCGGTACTCGATCACGTTCCGGACCCTGCGCAACCCCGAGCGGTGGCTGCCCGGCGAGCCTGCGGGCCCGCTCATGGACGGGGATTGACGCGGCTCCAGGATCGCCGGTCCGGCCGTGGCCCGCCGGCGGCCGCCGTGCAGCGCGGACAGATCCACCCAACCTGGTCGGTCCCGGTCAGCACGTCGGTTGCCACGTACTCCCAGCGCACGTGGGGGAACCGGCGCAGCCGGGAGCGGCTCAGTGCCAGCCCGCACACCGTCTGGTTGGTGCCGGGTATCCAGCCGTGCACCTCGCCGGCGGGTTGGCGTACGCCGTCGTCGTCGGTCCACTCACCCGACGACGCGACCGAGAACCGTGCCATGACGCATTGGTGCCCACCGGGGCCAACCCTATGCGAATCCGAATTTCGCTCGTACCACGAATCCCCGCGCGATCGCCGTTTGTCAGCCGCTGTACCGGGAATCGCGATCAATAGCCGACGAACTCGGCGACCGGACCGGGACGGCCCGCCGCCGTCCGACTGGCACAAGGAGGTGACACGTACATGGTCAGCCTTCCCCACCCGAGAGCAGCCGCCCGCCCACTGGCGAGCCGACTCGCCCTGGCGTTCGGTGTGGTGTTTCTGGTCGTCGGCATCGCCGGCTTCATCCCCGGCATCACGACGAACTACGGCAGCATGACCTTCGCCGGCCACCACTCCGGCGCCATGCTCCTGGGCGTCTTCCAGGTTTCGATCCTCCACAACATCGTCCATCTGCTTTTCGGCGCGGCCGGAATCGCGATGGCCCGTGAAGCCGACAATGCCCGCCTGTACCTGATCGGCGGGGGCGCCATCTACCTGCTGCTATGGCTGTACGGCCTGGTCATCAACCAGGCCAGTCCCGCGAACTTCATCCCGGTCAACAGTCCGGACAACTGGCTGCACTTCCTCCTGGGTATCGCCATGATCGGCCTGGGAGTCGGCGCGACCCGTCGGGCCCGGGCTGACCGGCGCTGATCAACTGAACCGCGGTCCTCCCTGACAGGCCCGGTCAGGGGACACCGAGGCTCCCGCCCCGGCCGCCCCTATGCTTGTCCGGTCTGTTCAGGGGGTGGCGTCGGTGCTGGTGGTCCACGGTCTGTGGCTGTCCACCGGCCGGCTCGCGCTGTGGGGCGAGGATCCGACGCTGCCTGCCCGACCGCCGCGGCGCCGAGGTCGCCCGCCCCGGCGGCAGCAGCATCCGTTCGCGGCGCCGGCCAACGCACTGACGGAAGCACTGACCGAGGCACTGACCGACACGCTGGCCGATACGGTGCCGAAGCCGGCGCCCGGCACCGTCACGCTTGCGCTTCCCACGGCGGGCGGCGGCCCGGTGTCATCCCCCGAACTCGTACGCGAAGACCCAACCGCGGCCCCCATCGGACCCGTCACTGTGGGCGGGTGGCTGGTGCCGACGCTCGAGTACGAGCCCGACGACGCCCTCGCCGTGCTGCGCGCGCTCCGCGACACCGAGACGATCAGCGGGATCACCTGTGGCGCCACCATCGCGCACTTGACCGCGGTGATCGACTTCGCCGGCGACCTGGTCACTCGCGGCCGGCTGCTGCCGACGGCCCAGCCCGGCCCGGTCGCGATATGGCGTCCGGTACTGGCCGGAGCCGACGCCGCCTGGGCGCAGGCCCTCGCCCTCGCACTGCCGCCCGCCGGGCGCGCCGAAGTCCGCGCGGACGCCGTCGAAGTCCACGCGGACGCCGAAGCCCGACCAGCCACCGATGGGACCAGTGAGATCACCGGTGGCGTCGTGCTCGCCGCCGCGCTCGACGCGTTCGTCGACGCGGCCGCGCGGGCGGCGCTCGACGGGTACCCGATCATCGTGGAGCGACCCCGCACGACCGCCGACGCCTGGCTGCCGGCCCTGACCGGACGCGAACGCCGCTTCGAAGCCGACCCGGCCGGCCTGAGCCGGCTGACCAACGAGCTGGCCGAGTGGCAGCGCGACGCGGTCGGCGGCCCGGTACGGGCGTGCTTCCGCCTCGTCGAGCCCGCCGAGGCCGAGCCCGCCGGAGACACCGAGCCCGGCGAGCCCGCCGGAGACACCGAGCCTGCCGGTGACGTCGAGCCAGGCGGAGCCGCCACCACCTGGCAGTTGCAGTTCGCCCTCCAGGCAACCGACCAGCCGAGCCTCGTCATCGACGCCGAACGGGTCTGGCGCTCGCGTGGCACGCTCAAGGCACTCACCCGGCACATCGAGTCGCCGCAGGAGACGCTGCTGGCCGAGCTGGGCCGGGCCAGCCGGCTGCACCCGCCGATCCGCGAGGCGCTGCGCGAGGCGCGTCCAGCGGCGCTCACCATCGGAGCCGACGGCGCCCACGCGTTCCTCACCGAAGGCGCGCCCATGCTCGCGGCGGCCGGATTCGGAGTGCTGCTCCCGTCCTGGTGGGGCCGGCCGTCGGCGCGCCTGGGGGCTCGCCTGTCCGCCCACTCCCCCACGGCGCCCGGCACGGTGGCGGCCAAGAGCGCACTCGGCCACGATGCGATCGTCGAGTACCGCTGGGAGCTCGCTCTGGGCGACGAGCCGCTCACCGCCGAGGAGCTGGAGACGCTCACCGCGCTCAACGCACCTCTCGTACGGCTGCGTGGCCAGTGGGTCCAGGTCGACCCCAAGCGCCTCGCGAACGGCGTGAAGTTGCTCCGCGCGAACGGCCACGGCCGAGCAACCGTCATCGAACTGCTGCGTACCGCCGCGTCCCCCGACGCCGCTCCGGGTGGGTTGCCGGTCGTCGGGGTCACCGCGGACGGCTGGCTCGGCGAGCTGCTCTCCGGGCAGGCCGAACGCCACCTCACACCGGTCGCGGCGCCGCCCGACTTCCAGGGCACGCTGCGCCCGTACCAGGAGCGCGGCGTCGCGTGGCTGGCGTTCCTCCAGTCGCTGGGTCTCGGCGGCGTCCTCGCCGACGACATGGGCCTGGGCAAGACGATCCAACTGCTCGCGCTGATGGCCTCCGACCCGCCGGACGCCGGCCCGAGCCTGCTGGTCTGCCCGATGTCGCTGGTCGGCAACTGGCAGCGGGAGGCCGCGAAGTTCGCTCCCACGCTACGGGTGCACGTCCATCACGGCGCCGAGCGCGCCCGCGGCAGCGAGTTCACCGCTGCCGTGCGCGACGCGGATCTGGTGATCACGACGTACTCGCTGGCGGCGCGCGATGCTTCCGCCCTGGCCGAGATCGACTGGCACCGGCTCGTGGTCGACGAGGCGCAGGCCATCAAGAACGCGGCCACCCGCCAGGCAGTCGCCGTCCGGTCGCTGCCCGCGCGGCACCGGGTGGCGGTGACCGGTACGCCGGTGGAGAACCGGCTGGCGGATCTCTGGTCACTGATGGAATTCGCCAACCCGGGGTTGCTCGGCACCGCCGCGGGCTTCAAGAAGCGCTACGCCGAGCCGGTCGAGCGCCACGGCGACGAAGAAGCGGCGGCGCGGCTGCGCAGGCTGACCGGCCCGTTCATCCTGCGACGCGTCAAGACCGACAAGACGATCATCACCGACCTGCCGGAGAAGCTGGAGATGGAGGTGCTCTGCAACCTGACCGCCGAGCAGGCCTCGCTCTACCAGGTGGTGGTCGAGGACATGCTGGCCCGCATCGAAGCCAGCGACGGCATCGAGCGGCGCGGTCTGGTACTCGCGACCATGACCAAGCTCAAGCAGGTGTGCAACCACCCGGCGCAGTTCCTGCGCGACGGCACGCGGCTGGCCGGCCGATCCGGCAAGCTGGCGCGCCTGGAAGAAATCCTCGACGAGGTGCTGGCCGCGGGCGAGAAGGCGCTGCTGTTCACCCAGTACGCGGAGTTCGGCGCGATGTTACGGGGGCACCTGTCGGCCCGGTTCTCCCACGAGGTCGCATACCTGCACGGGGGTGTCTCGAAGGCCGCCCGCGATGAACTGGTCGCCCGCTTCCAGGCTCCCGGCGGGCCCTCGCTGTTCGTACTGTCGTTGAAGGCCGGCGGCACGGGCCTGACGCTGACCGCCGCCAACCACGTGGTACACGTCGACCGGTGGTGGAACCCGGCGGTGGAGGACCAGGCCACCGACCGGGCGTTCCGCATCGGGCAGAAGCGTTCGGTGCAGGTACGCAAGTTCGTCTGCGCCGGCACCGTCGAGGAGAAGATCGCAAGCATGATCCACGACAAACGTGGGCTGGCCGCGCGCATCGTCGGCACCGGCGAACAGTGGCTCACCGAACTGTCCACTTCAGAGCTTCGCGACCTGCTCCAACTTTCGGCCGGGGCGGTGGTGGAGTGAGCTCAGGCGACTTCCGGGATTTCGGCCGGCCACGCAAGGTCGAGGGCGGCATCAAAGCACGCAGCACCCGTGGCGCTATCGGCGAATCGTGGTGGTCCCGGCGCTTTCTCGCCGTCCTGGAGTCGTTCGCCCTGGGCACCCGACTCACCCGCGGCCGCTCGTACGCCCGGGCCGGGCAGGTGCTGTCGCTGGCCGTGACGCCCGGCGCGGTGACCGCGTCGGTACAGGGCTCGCGGCCGAAGCCGTACTCCGTGACCGTCGGGCTGAAACCGTTCACCGACTCTGTCTGGGCACACGTTGAGGAGGCCCTCGCCGCGCAGGCGCTCTTCGGTGCCCAACTGCTCGCCGGTGAGATGCCGCACGAGATCGAGGAGGTGTTCGCCGCCGCGGGAGCGCCGCTGTTCCCCGAGTCGATGACTGACCTCTCGCTGAAATGCTCCTGCCCGGACTGGAGCGTGCCCTGCAAGCACCTGGCCGCGACGTTCTACCTGCTCGCCGAGGCGTTCGACACCGATCCGTTCCAGATCCTGTACTGGCGGGGCCGGGACCGGGGAACGCTGCTGGCGCGCCTGCGCGCACTGCGGACCGGCTCGGACCCGGCGGAGGCGGCTCCTGCCCCGGCTCCCCCAGCCGTGCCCATCGGGACGGCCGTGCGTATCGGGGCGGCCGCGGCCCTCGCCGATCTCGCCACGCCGCCGCTGGCACAGACGCTCGACCGGTTCTGGGTTTCGCCGGTACCCCTGCCGCAGCGGCCGCCGACTCTCGACGTCGAGCCCGACCTGCTGTTGCGGCAACTCCCGCCGCCCGGACCGGAGCTGGGCGGCCCGGACCTGACCGAGCGCCTGCGCCCGGCGTACCAGCGCTTCGGCGGCGAGTCCTAGTGGAGGACGCGTAGGCGATCTACGGGGTCTCGGACGATCCGCGTGCAGGACGGTGGACGGAGCCCGTCGACGAGGGCGCGGGGCGGATCGGCAATGACAGCAGCAGCGCCGCGGCGAGAAGTACGTGCAGGTTGCTGCTCAGGACTCCCCAACCCGTGAAATGGTTGTCGGACAACCAGATCAGCCTGCTGCACAGCAACCCGAACGCCGTCGCGGCCGCCCCCGCGCCAGCAACCGCCGCCGCCGGTCGCCGCGACCGACAACACCGCGAGCCCGACCGCCGCGACCTGCCACGACACCGCCACCATCGGCAGCATCACCAACGCGGCAAACGGCGGGTACGTGAAACCGTAAGCACGCCGCTGCCCCTGCAACCGCCAGGACCGCCAACACCAGCACCCGCTTCGCAACCACGACCTTCGCCGGCGCCGCCATCACCGCTTCCGTC
Organism: Dactylosporangium sp.; assembly: GCA_025965915.1. Lineage (GTDB taxonomy): Bacteria > Actinomycetota > Actinomycetes > Mycobacteriales > Micromonosporaceae > Planosporangium. The sequence goes on from JAOPWA010000085.1 coordinate 8,398, forward strand.
TCGCGGAGACGGGAGCGGGTCAGGAAGCTGCGGACGAAGGCGTCGACCGCTTCGGGATCACGTACCCGCCCCCGGGTCGAGGTCGGGGTCGGGGGTCGGGGGCCGGGGTCGGGGGCCGGGGTCGGGGGTCGGGGTCGGGGTCGGTCGAGCGAACCGGTTCTGCGTGACGTCGTCGGCCCGGTGTCGGCCCTCGCGCATCACGCGCGGTATCCGCCGCTGCTCTCGTACTCCGCCCGCGCCAGGCTCATGTGCAGGACCGACAGCAGTGCGTCGCGTACCGACCGGCGGTGCCGGGCGTCGAAGCTGATGAGCGGCGTCTCGTCGGAGACGGCGAGGGCCCAACGCACATCCTCGAGGTGATGTTCGAGCTCCCCGTGGAACCGGTTGGCCGCGACGACGAACGGGATGTCGTGGTGTTCGAAGTAGTCGACCGCCGCGTAGCAGTCCTCCAACCGCCGGGTGTCCACAATGACCAGTGCGCCCAGCGCGCCCTGCGTCAGGTCCTGCCACATGAAACCGAAGCGGTCCTGACCGGGCGTGCCGAAAAGGTACAGCTTGATCTCCTCGTCGATGGTGATACACCCGAAGTCGAGCGCCACCGTCGTGGTCGTCTTCTCCGGTACGTGGCCGGTGCGGTCGATCTCCGCGGCAACCTCCGTCATCGCGGCTTCGGTGGTGAGCAATGGGATCTCGGAGATCACCGACACGGTGGTGGTCTTTCCCACGCCGAACCCCCCGGCGACGACGATCTTCACCGGCAGCGGCGGTTGCTGCCGGCCCTGATCACCAGACCCGCCCGCGTCGGGGAGCGCCTGCGGGGACAGCGCCTCTGAAAATGGCGCCTCTGAAAATGGCGCCTGCGGGGGCGCCGGTGTGGATGGCACCTCTGAGGAGGGCGCCTCTGAGGAGGGTCGCCCGAGCGGGTTCCCCACCTCAGCGAATGGCTTGAAGTCCACGTATGACCCTTTCAATGATCTTCTTGTTCTGGTGGAGCCCGACGTCCGGTCGGCGCACGGCCAGGTAGCCCGCCTCGATCAGATCGCTGGTCAGCACCCTGGCCACGCCCAGGTGCAGGCCCAGCCGGGCGGCGACCTCGGCGATGGCGATCGGTTGTACACACAGCACGACGATGTCGCGGTGCTCGAATGTCAGCCGGCCGGCGTCGGCCCGCCCGGCCGGGGTGGTCTTCACCTGAGCCTCGATCTCCAGGCTGGCGTCGAGGGGGCGCACCCTGCCGCCGGTGAGCAGATAGGGCCGCACCCCCGAAGCCTCCCGTGGCGGGTCTGTGGTGTCCGGCCCCGGCAGGTACCCCTCCGGGGAGCCGTCCACCCCGCCCGACTCGTCGACGTAGGGCCGGATCAGTCCCGGATCCGGTGGCGGCCGCCGATCGTCGTCGTCGCCTGTCATCGCGCTCAGGACCATCGCAGTCAGGACCCGACGCTGATCTTCAGCTCCTCGACGAGCTGCGGTGTGAGGAAGTCACCGGCCCGGTTGGCGAACATCGCCATCTCGTAGGCCAACACGCCGAGGTTGGCCTCCTTCATCGCGAGCACACCCAGCGAAGATCCGATTCCGAGGGTGGACACCATCAGGTACCCGCGGTCCAGATCGATGATGACCTTGTTCGCCGTTCCCAGGTCGTAGACCCGGGAAGCGCCAGCGGCGAGGCTGTTGATCGCCGAACTGATGGCGGCCAGCCGGTCGGCGTCGGCCCGCTCCAGCGTGGCCGACATGGCGATGAGCAGGCCGTCGGACGAGACGGCGATCGCCTCGATCACCCCGGCGGTGCCGGCGGCGAAGCGCCGCAGCAGCCAGTTGAAGCGCTGCACCTCGGTACTGATGTTCTGCGCTGTCTGCATTATCGCCACTCCACTTCCTTCATGCGTCGTTGCCGTTGTGCGTCACTGCCCTTGTGCGTCACTGGTTCGCGGGAGCATCGCTCGGGGCTCCCTTGGCGCGGGCCACCCCGGCGACGAAGCTGTCCAGCTCCGCTCGCTCGGCGTTCGGATCCCGCGTCTGCGTGCCTTGTGTCGCCAGTTGGGGTGACGCGTGGTTGATGCGCAGAGACCGGTCGAGGTGCGTGCCCGGTACCCGGCGCATCAGTCCGCCGCGGGTCGAAGACGGCCGCTCGGGAGCGGTGGGCTGGTCCGCACGGGACTGCTCCGCACGGGGTTGGTCCATTTCGAAGGCGGGCAGGTGCCCGCCCGGTTGACGGCGAGTCAGGCCGCCACGGGTCAGGGCCGGTGCGGCTGGTTCCTCTTGTACGGATATCTCTTGTACAGATGGAGCCGGCGCCGCGGGCAGCGCGGCCTGGACGTCGTCCACCACCGCACCGTCCATTACCGCGCCGTTGACGATCACGCCGTTGACGACCGCGCCGTGAATCGCACCGTTGACGACCGCACCCGGCATCGCGCTGGCTGTCGCCTCCAACTCCTGCCGTTCGAACCAGGTGAAGGAGCCGTCCTGCTCGGACGCCGCCCAGTCCGTGAGCTGTACCAGTTCACGGGTGTCGTCGAAGCGGGGATCGTAGGCCCGGGCCGCTTGCGGCGCGCCGGTCCGCGGAGCGGGCAGCGGCGGGACGTGGCGCGACAGTACGCGGTCGTTGGTGAAGAGCGTCGGCGGCACCTGTACCTCGACGCTCACCCCGTGCCCGGGGCTGTGCCGAAGCTGAACCCGAAGACCGTGGCGGCGGGCTATCCGGCCCACCACGAACAGACCCAGGACGCTCGTCGGCGCGATGTCCAGCCGCTCCCGCTCGACCAGCCGGCGGTTCTCCTCGGCGAGGCGCTCCTCGGACACGCCAATACCGTGGTCGACCACCACTATCTCGCAGTTACCCGACAGCCGTGCGTACACCTCGACCGGCGTGCCCGGCGGCGAGAAGGCGGTCGCGTTCTCCAGCAGCTCGGCCAGTAGCAGCCGAAGGTCCGGCACGAACTGGGGCAGGATCGTGACCTCGCAGATGGCCGAGATGCGTACCGCCTGGTACCCCTCGATCTCGGCGATCGCCGACCGCACCACCTCCAGCAGTGACGCCTCCGCGCAGAGCGGCTCGTCCTCACGGATACCCGACACGACGAGCAGGCTGTCGGCGCTGCGACGCAGCCGGGTGGTGAGGTGGTCGAGGCGGTACAGCTTGACCAGCATCCGCTCGTCCTGCTCGTTGCGCTCGAACTCGTCGATGAACGCGAGCTGCCGGGCGACCAGGCCACGGGTACGACGGGCGATGTTGGCGAACATGACCGACACGTTGCGCCGGCTGGCCACCTGCTGCTCCATCAGCAGGGCCGCCGTGGTCTGCACCCGGTTGAACGCGGCCGCGAGCTCGCCGATCTCGTCGCTGCTGCGCACCTCGACCGTCGTGAGTTTCGGCGGCCGGGAGTGGACCGCGTCGGTATCGGCGACCCGGACCAGTTCGCCGCTGGCGAGGTCGGCCACCCTCCTGGCCGCCAACGTGAGGTGCCGCAGCGGCACCGCGACCGAGCGGCTCACCCTGATGCTGAGCCAGATCACGCATACCAGCAGGGCGACCGCCAGGCCGATGAGCGTAACCGCGGCCAGTTCGGCCTCCGCGGCGCGCGCCTGCGCCCGTACCACCGTGGCGTGCACGATCCGCTCCTGCATCGCACCGGCCTGGGTGGCGGCGGACCGGGCAGCCGCGACGACCTCGGTCAGGGGCGTCCGCAGCCCGTCACCGCCACTGACCTCACCCGACAACTCGTCGAGGCGGCGGGCGTTGGACCCCCGCTCAACCGCGTCGAGCATCGCCACCGCGGGCGCCTCGGCCTGCTGACGGAACCGGTCGACGTCGATACGGTGTAGCGACCTGGCCTCGATGGCGAGGTTGGCCGCACCACGCTTGTCGGTAACCGCGACGAGCAGCGCCGCCCCGATCCGGTTGGCCTCCTCGTTCGTACGCAGCAACGCGTCCAGGGCGCTCATCTGCCGCAGCCCGGTGATGTCTGCCCGCGGCTGTCGGGTCAGCTCCAACGCGTCGATCAGGCCGATGACCCGGGCGTGGTAGGCGTCCTGTACCTCGGCCGGCACCGCGGTACCGCTGATGACCTGACGCCGGACCGCATCGAGTGATCCGAGCTGACCGACCGCCCGGCGTACCTGCGGGGTCCCGCTCCCGGCGACCTCCTGGGCATGGTCGGCGCTGTTGGCGCCGAGCGCGCCGTACGTGCTCCGGTCGACGTCGGGGCTGGCCAGCGAAGCGAGTGCGAGCAGCCGCTCCTGTTGCAGGCCCTCGATGAGTTCCGCGACCTCCCGCGCGTCACGCGCGGCGCCGACGGTCGCGGCGGCCGAGATCGACGCGTCGAGGCGGCCGACCGCGAACGGCACGCCGGTGAGCACCAGAGCGGCGAGGGGCAGTGTCAGCAGCACGCTGAGCTTCTGCTGGACGCTCAACCTACCTAACATCGCCCACCCGTTCCCGCCGGTGGGCCCGCACCGCCCGGCCCACGTGCAGCAGTTCCTCGGCCGCGTCGGGATCGGGTGGATCGACCATCCCGTTCCCCGGGAATCCGATCCCCGCGAATCCCCTGTCGCCGAACCGGCTGTCCTCGAACCGGCTGTCCTCGAACCGGCTGTCCTCGAATCCCGTCTGCCTGAACCCTTGCGTAGCGCTCTCGTCCCGCTCGTCGGCGCCGGTTGACGTCGGCGTGGCGCGCGGCGGGGCGGGTAGCAGCAACGACAGCAGGGCACCGAGGAGCAGCACGCCGGCGCCGGCACCGAGCATCGTCCACGTCTGCTGGATGGACAGTCGATCCTGGCGTTCGCGCAGGAGGGCGTCCAGTTCACCGAGAGCCGCGCCCGCGAGGGGGCGGATCTGCTGGCGTACCCGATCGGATCCGCTCGTGACCGTCGCGGTATCGACCTTGCTGAGCGCCTGTAGCCACATCGCCGGAGGCACGAACGCATCCACCGCGGATGTGAACGCGTCGAGTTGACCGGCCAGATTGGGCCCGAGCGTCGGGCTGCCCGATCCGTCCGCGGCCCTGCTGTCCAGCGCCTTGTGCAGGCTGGTGCTCATGTGTTCACTGGCGACAGCCACCTGGTAGCGCGCCACCGACACCCGGGTCAGTGCGCCGTCGGACGGGGTGCGCTCCGCGAGCACCGCCAGGTCGGCGGCGCGTCCCGCGGAGACCAGGACATCGGGTACCCGCAGCAGCGTGGCGTCCGCCAGGTAGTACGCGTCGAGCTGCGAATCGGGTACGAGGTTCGAACTGTCACCGACCTTGCGGACCAGGTCGGTTGCCAGTGCCACCACAGCCGAGTACGCCGCGTACGCCGGCTCGCCTCCAAGGTGCTGCCCGATGAGCGTGGCGATCCGGCCTCGCAGCTCGGACCAGCGTCGATGGGTGCCGAGCGGATCGCCGTGAGTATCGTCGGCAGTGTCGACGGCGGTGACCGCGGCGTCTATCTGGTTGGCGTCGGGCTGTGCACCGCGAACGGCCGTCGACTGGGCGTCGGTCAGTTCGCCGACTAGCTGCACGAGCGGTTGCAGGTACGCCACGCCATGCCGCTCGGCCTCGACGTTTGCCTGTCCCTGGCCGTTGGCGCTCCACGACTGTGCCGTCACGAGTACGAACAGAATGGCGGCCGCGACCAGGACGGCGAGGCGCACGAGTACGTGCGAACCCCATCGTCTCGGTATGACGGCATGGACCCGGTTGGGCATGATGGTTTCCCTTCCTGACCGGCTGGCGAAGCGGCGGGTGGCCCGTGGTTGCTCAGCGGCTCGTCGGATCGGCGACTCGGTGGTCGCCGGAAGTGGCTGGTGGTCGCTGAAGTGGCTCGGCTTCCTGCTGAGCGTCCTGTTGACGTGACTCAGCGGCGCCGGGTACGGGTGGCCGTGGCGTTGGGTACGGGCATCGGCGCGCACGCACGGGTGCGCGCCGGCGCGATCTCGTATGCGGATTCGCCGTGCTGTGACAGGTCCAGCCCGACCGCCTCTTCGCGCGGGTGTACGCGGTTTCCGAGCAGCCGGTTGGTGAGGCTGCCCAGCAGGGCCGTCAGGACCAGTGAGTACGCCACGACGGCGCAGACGGTCACGAGCTGCGCACCGAGCAGCCGGTACCCGCCTCCGTAGAAAAGCCCGTCGGCGCCAGCGGGGTTGACCGACCGGGTGGCGAACAGGCCCACGGCGAGCGAGCCGACCACGCCCCCGCCGAGGTGGACGGCGACCACGTCGAGCGAGTCGTCGAGGTCGAACCACGACTTCAGACCCACCGCGAGTTGGCAGACCGTACCGGCGAGCAGGCCGATGGCGATCGCACCGAGCGGGGTGACGTACCCGGCCGCGGGCGTGACGGCGACCAGTCCGGTGATCGCGCCGGATGCGGCCCCGAGAGTCGTGCCCTTACCGAACCGCGTCCGCTCGATGCCCATCCAGGCGAGCAGGGCCGCGGAAGCACCGAGCTGGGTGTTGACGACCGCGGTGGCGGCGACTCCATTGGCGGCCAGCGCGGAACCGCCGTTCAACCCGAACCACCCGAACCACAGCAGGGCGGCTCCGATCATGACGAGCGGCAGGTTGTGCGGGCGGTGCTGCTCTCGTGGCCAGCCCCGGCGGCGGCCGAGTACCCACACCATGGCCAGCGCCGCGGCGCCCGCGTTGGCATGCACGACGGTGCCGCCGGCGAAGTCGAGGACGCCGAGCCGGTGCGCCCAGCCTTCGGGCGAGAAGACCCAGTGCGTGATCGGCGCGTATACCAGCACCGTCCACAGCGCGACGAAGACGATGTACGCCTCGAACCGCCACCGCTCGGCCGTGGCGCCCGTCACCAGGACGGGCGTGACGATGGCGATCATCATCTGGAACGCCGCGAAGGCCAGCACCGGTACGCCGAGTTGCGGCAGTCCCGGTAGGTGCCCGCCGGGCAGGTAGGCGTCGGTCCCGGCCAGGCCGGCGAAGCCGAACCCACCCAGCAAGCGGCCGGAGCCGAACGCGAACGAGAAGCCGATCGCCGCCCACATGAGGCTGACGACGCCGATCGTCGCGAAGCTCTGCGTGATCATCCCAAGGACGTTCTTCTGGCGGACCATGCCGCCGTAGAAAAACGCCACCCCAGGGGTCATCACCAGTACAAGGGCCGTGCTGGCCAGCAACCAGGCGGTTGCACCGACGTCCCACGATCCTTGGCCAGGGTTCACCGATTCGTCCTCCTCGCAAAGATTGCGAGCTGTTGGACGGGTTCGCCGTGGGCCCGACCTTCTTCGCCGGTGACGGAACCGGCGAGGAGTCTGTAGCTCACTCTTATTCGTCTATGTGACCTCGGCCACTATAGGCACGCGTCAGCGGCGGGCGCGAGCGAACGCGCGTGAAAGGCTCCACCTGGGACACTTGGCGGATATTTCACGGCCCGACATTTCACGGCAAGTGGGAAGGCCCCCTACCAGCGGCCCCTAATTCTGATCCCTAGAAACCAGATCCCTACAAACTGTAGGGGACAACCGGTTGGGCGTAGGCTCTATCCCAAACGATCACGGCCCAAACGATGGCCGCAGTCGAAGGAGGTCCGGTGATCAAACGACCGGCACACGGCCGACGGGCGGCCGGCGCGCTGGAAGGCGAAGTACTGGGAGCGCTGTGGGCAGCCGACCAACCGCTCACTCCGGCAGAACTGCAGGCCTCCCTCGGCGCCGGACTGGCCTACAATACGATCCACACGATCCTGACCCGACTGCAGGAAAAGGGCCTGGTCATTCGAGTGCGCGACGGCGGTCGAAGCGGATACCAGCCGGCCAAGGACGCCGCACAGGACGCCGCGGACCGCATGCGCACCGTGCTGGAGGGTGGCAGCGACCGCGTCGAGATCCTGCAGCGCTTCGTCACCTCACTCAGCCCCGACGAAGAACAGGCGTTGCGCATGGCGCTCGGCGAGGACGAGGCGGAGTAGCCAGCACACCCTGCGGGCCCTGCGCGTGACGAGCGCGCCCGTAAGGAGCCCGGCACGTGAGGAGCCGGCCACCCCTACAGCGTGTAGTGTTTCCTCGTGCACGTCCTCAGTGATGCTCCCGCTCTCGCCATCAACGTGATGGACCCCAAGTCGTTGATCCAGTCCTTCGGACTGCTCGGCGTACTGGTCCTCATGTTCGTGGAGACCGGCCTGCTGGTCGGCTTCTTCTTTCCCGGCGACTCGCTGCTGTTCCTGGCCGGCATCGCCGCTTCTCCGGTGGCGGCCGACATTCTCCACATATCGCCACTACCACTGCCCGTGCTGCTCATCGGCGCACCCGCGTGCGCGATAGCCGGCGCACAACTCGGACACCACCTCGGCGCGCGTTACGGCGTGAAGATGTTCGAGCGCCCCGACTCCCGGCTGTTCAAGGCCGAGTACGTCAAACGCGCCGAGCAGTACCTCAACAGGTACGGGCCGGCCAAAGCGGTCACACTCGCCCGGTTCATCCCGATCGTGCGGACGTTCATCAACCCGGTCGCGGGCGTACTGCACATGCCGCGCCGCCAGTTCCTGGTGTGGAACATCGTCGGCGGGGTGCTGTGGACCGACGGGGTGCTACTCGCCGGTTACCTGCCCGCCCGCCAACTGCGCGACACGATCGGCGCGGCGAACATCGACAAGTACCTGCTGCCCGTCGTCGCGCTCATCGTCGTGGTCTCGTTCATACCGATTGTCATCGAGGTAGTGCGCAACCGGCGCGAGGGAAGGCAGATGCGATGAGCGGGCACCTTACGTACGCGGAGGCGATCGTGATCGGCGCCCTTCAGGGCGTCACCGAACTCTTCCCGGTTTCGAGCCTCGGCCACAGTGTGATCCTCCCGGCCCTGCTCGGCGGCCGCTGGGCCAGCGACCTCAACGTCTCCGCTCCGGAGTCGCCGTACCTGGCGTTCATCGTCGGCCTGCACGTCGCCACGGCCGTGGCGCTGCTGGCGTTCTTCTGGCGGGACTGGGTCCGCATCGTCTCCGGGTTCGTCACCTCGCTGCGGCACCGACGCATCCAGACCACCGACGAACGCCTCGCCTGGATGATCATTATTGCGACCATCCCGGTCGGCGTGACCGGCCTGCTCCTGGAGCACACGTTCCGTACAGTGCTCGGCCGTCCGATTCCCGCGGCGATCTTCCTCACGGTCAACGGCGTGATTCTGTACGGTGCCGAGCGGCTGCGCCGTCGCGCCGCTGCCGGCACCCACCCGGTGACCGCCCCCGTGACGGTGGCCGGTGGGTCGTCGAATGCGGCCCTGTCGGATACGCCACTGTCGGACCTGGCCGTCCCCGAAGGCGTCCACTCCGACCGGCGCATCGCCGCGCGTAGCATCAAGGACACCACGCTGATCGGCTGCGCGGAGATCCTCGCGCTGCTGCCAGGTATCAGCCGCTCCGGCGCAACCATGGCCGGCGGCCTGCTGCGTGGCCTCTCCCACGAGGACTCAGCGCGCTTCTCCTTCCTCCTGGCGACCCCGGTGATCTTTGCCGCCGGCGCGCTCAAGCTGGGCGACCTCTTCGGCCCCCTCGGCAATGGCATCCACGGTCAGGTAGTCGCCGGCAGTGTCGCCTCCGGCGTCTGCGCCTACCTCGCCGTCCGGTTCCTGACCCGCTACTTTGAAACCCGCACCCTGACCCCATTCGCCATCTATTGTCTGGTCGCCGGACTCGGTAGTCTCGCCTGGCTGAGCTTCGCCTGAACAGAAAGCGCCATGGGTACGACCGTGAGATGGACCTTGCTGCGGGGTGCCGTGGTGGCGACGCTGGTCGCGATCACCATACTGGCGTCCTGTGGGCGGGTGCCCGTGCACCGGGGGCCGTCGGCCATCTCGGGTACCTCAGCTCCGAACAGCGCCACCTCATCTCCCTCGGCGAGCGGGGCGGCAAGAGCGGCGGCGGGCGGGGCTGTGGGCGAGGCGGCGAGCGGGATACGCCGCCCCGACCATGTGGTGGTCGCCGTGTTCGAGAACAAGACGTACGACACGGTGGCCGGTAACGGGAGTGCCCCGTACCTGAACGCTCTGATGAAACGGGCGGCGCTCTTCACCAACGCGCACGGCGTCGCACACCCCAGTCAGCCCAACTATCTCGCGCTGTTCTCCGGCTCGACGCAGGGCGTCACCGACGACCACTGTCCGATCGACCTCAAGGGCAGGCCGAATCTCGGCCGTCAGTTGCTCGACGCGGGTCTCAGCTTTACCGGCTACTCCGAAGATCTGCCCAAGGCCGGGTATCTGGGCTGTTCGAGCGGGCGTTACGCGGCCAAGCACAACCCGTGGGTCGACTTCGACAACGTGCCGGCGAGCGCCAACCAGCCATACAGCGCCTTCCCCACCGACTTCGCCAAGCTGCCGACGGTGTCCTTCGTCGTGCCGAACCTGTGCAACGACATGCACGACTGCGGCACCGCCACCGGTGACAGGTGGGCCCAGGCCCACCTCGACTCTTATCTACGCTGGGCCGACCAGCACAACAGCCTCCTGGTCGTGACGTTCGACGAGAACGACGGCAGCCCGCGCAACCAGATCCTCACGTTCTTCGCCGGCGCCGGCGTCAAGCCGGGCATCTACCCCGAGCCGATCGACCACTACCGGGTGCTGCGCACGGTCCAGGCGTTTTACGGGCTCGCCCCGATCGGTCAGGCCGCGCGCACCGCCCCCATCGCCGATGTCTGGCGCTGACCGTAGCTCAGCACCCTCCCGCCCCGAACCACTCCGGGGCCAGGGAGGGTGCGAGCCGTCGGGTCAGGCCGTGGGGCTGGCCGCCGGGGGCGGGGTTGACGGCTGCGCGGGCGTCGGAGTGACCGTGCGGGGCGGCACCGGAGTCGGTGCTGTCGTGCCTCGCCTGTGCTTCTGCGGACGCCCATCCCCAGGGCCGTACTCTCCGTTGTTCTGACCGCCCTCGTCACCACCGCGCTGCTGCTCGTTCCCCCAGCGGTCGCCACTACTGCCGCCGTGCTCGCCGAAACCGTGCGAGACGACGGCGCCAGCGATGAACCCGCAGGAGCCGATGACGCATGCGGAGACCAGTGCGAGCCCGGCAATCCAGATGCCGAGGTGGCCGGGCAGCCGGCGATACCAGGCGGGTCGGCTCGCGCCAACCGCGGGCGTGGTCGGACTCTCCTGCCGGGGGTCATCCGCCGCCGGTA
>JAOPWA010000125.1 GCA_025965915.1 Dactylosporangium sp.
AGGCTGCCGGCACCGTAGGCGCCCGCCGTGGCGATCCGGCGTACGTGGCTGGTCGTCTGCGTCATCGGTCCTCCCACTCGGTGATGCGCCAATGATCGCTCAGCTCCGCCATAGCTGCCGGGGGAGAGGTGACCGGTTTGCGTACAACACCTCAGAAGTACCACTTGCGGGGTGCGATTTAATAGCAGGTATCGGACTATCAGGGTGTCATCCGGACCGGTCGGGGCCGGCTCGGGTCGGCTCGATCCGGATCACGACGCGCTGTTCGCGTTCCATCGCGGCGCGATAGTCGTCCCAGTCCGGGTGCTCCCCGGAGACCCGCCGGTAGTAGTCGATCAGTGGTTCCATCGCCTCGGGCAGGTCGACGATCGTGGCTCGCCCCTCGACCTGGATCCAGCGTCCGAAGAAACTGTCCGGCAGGACGCAGACGTAGGCCTGCGGATCGCGGCGCAGGTTGCGAACCTTGTAGGCGGTCTGCCGGCTGCTGATGACGAGGTATCCGTCGTTGTCGACGGCGACGGTGACCGGCGACATCTGGGGCGCGCCGTCGGCGCGCCTCGTGGCGAGTACGGCGTGGTGTTGCTCCGCGACAACTGCGCGGGCGGCATCGAGATCCATACCCAATTGTCGCGCCCGCGCCGCCGTTGCGCCCGCGCCCATCGTGGCATCCGTGTCATCCGATCGGGTGGCCGGAATGGTGGGCACCCGTCACGATGGACGCACCGGAACCCATTCGGACCGGCAGATGCTCACCGACGGCGATGAGGTGCACGATGGCGGGGACCCTGCGACGGCGGATGGCCTGGACCGCGCTACTGCGAGTCTTCAAGCCCGGAACACCGGGCCTGGGTAGGCGGATCGCGGCGATACCCAGGATGATCGGCGCGACGATGCGCGGGGAGTACGACGGCAAGTCCCGGCTGGCGATGATGACGGTCGCCGGGATGTACATCGTCTCGCCGATCGACTTCGTGCCCGAGGCGATTTTCCTCGTGCTCGGGCTCATCGACGACGCCGCGGTCGCGGCCTGGTTCGCCGGCGCGATTCTCGACGAGACCGAGCGGTTCCTGGAGTGGGAGCGGCAGCGGGCGATGGTGATACCCGGCCATGCCGTGCCCGGCGCTCACACTGGCACCCACCCTGGTGCCGGCCACCCGCGCCACGGGTACCGCCGGCCAGCATAGGGACCGGTCGCGGCGTTAGGCTGGCGCCCGTGCGCTACTACGACAACGTCGTCGAGTTGATCGGCAACACGCCGCTGGTCCGGCTCCGCAACGTCACCGAAGGCATCTCCGCGACGGTGCTGGCCAAAGTCGAATACTTCAATCCCGGCGGCAGCGTGAAGGATCGCATCGCGCTGCGCATGATCGAGGAGGCCGAGAAGTCCGGGCTACTCAAGCCCGGCGGCACGATCGTCGAGCCGACCAGCGGTAACACCGGTGTCGGACTCGCGCTGGTCGCCCAGTTGCGGGGATACCGCTGCGTCTTCGTCTGCCCGGACAAGGTCAGCGAAGACAAGCAGAACGTGCTGCGGGCGTACGGGGCCGAGGTGGTCGTCTGCCCGACCGCCGTCGCGCCCGAGGACCCGCGCTCGTACTACAACGTCTCCGACCGCCTGGCGCGCGAGATTCCGGGGGCGTGGAAGCCCGACCAGTACTCCAACCAGAACAACCCGCTGTCGCACTATGAGCAGACCGGCCCGGAGTTGTGGGAACAGACCGGCGGTCAGATCACGCACTTCGTGGCCGGCGTCGGCACCGGCGGCACGATCACGGGTATCGGCCGCTACCTCCGCGAAGCTTCCGACGGGCGAGTCAAGATCATCGGTGCTGACCCGGAAGGCTCCGTCTACTCCGGTGGCTCCGGTCGGCCCTACCTGGTCGAAGGCGTCGGCGAGGACTTCTGGCCGGAGACCTACGACCGGGGTATCTGCGACGAGATCATCGAGGTCTCCGACAAGGAGTCGTTCATCCTCACCCGGCGGCTGGCTCGCGAGGAGGGCCTACTGGTCGGCGGGTCCTGCGGAATGGCGGTCGCCGCGGCGCTCGAGGTGGCCCGCCGAGCCGACCCCGACGACGTGATCGTGGTGCTGCTGCCCGACGGCGGTAGGGGATACCTTTCCAAGATCTTCAACGATGCGTGGATGACCCGGTACGGCTTCCTGAGCAGCCACGAGTCCGGCGCGACCGTCGCCGACGTACTGGCGCGCAAGGGCGGCCAGATCCCGGAGATGGTGCACGTGCACCCCAGCGAGACGGTGCGCGAGGCCATCGACATCATGCGCGAGTACGGGGTGTCGCAGCTACCCGTGCTGAAGGCCGAGCCGCCGGTCGTGACCGGCGAGGTGGCCGGTTCGATCGCCGAGCGTGACCTGCTCGACGCGCTGTTCACCGGTCAGGCACATCTGCACGACATGCTCGACAAGCACATGGGCGAGCCGCTTCCGATGATCGGCGGCGGCCAGCCGGTGGCCGAGGCGGTGGCGCTGCTGGAGAAGTCCGACGCGGCCGTCGTCCTCGTCGACGGCAAGCCCAGGGGCGTCATCACCCGACAGGACCTGCTCAGCTTCCTGAGCTGACCGCCGGCGTTTCCTTCCTGAGGAGGGCGCCCCTCTCACGGCATAGAACGTAAGAGGGGCGCCCTCCTCAGGAAGAGGGGCACGTTACTGCAACGGCTCGGGGACGGCGACCACGTCGACCAGGGCGCCGCGGCGGAGTACGGTGATCGGCAGTCGGGTGCCGATCGCCGGTCCCAGCATGAGCCGTTGGACGTCCTGGACGCCGCGTACCGGCCGGCCACCGGCAGTGATCATCACGTCGCCGAGGAATAGTCCGGCCAGCGCGGCCGGGCTGCCCGGTACGACCTCGACGAGGCGCAGGCCGCGGCGCTGCTCGAGCCGGTCGGCCAGGTGCGGCGGTAGCGGCGCGGTCGCGCCGGCGACGCCGAGCCACGCCCGGCGTACCCGTCCTTCACTCATCAGCTCCGAGATGATGTACCGGGTCGTCGAGTTGATCGGAACGGCCAGGCCCAACCCGAAACCGGCGACGGCGGTGTTGACCCCCACGACGCGGCCGGCGGAGTCGGCGAGCGCTCCGCCGGAGTTGCCGGGGTTGAGTGCGGCATCGGTCTGGATGACATCGTCGATGAGACGGACGTGTCGGCCACTGCGGACCGGCAGCGACCGGCCCAGCGCGCTGACCACGCCGGCCGTCACCGACCCGGCGAGCCCCATCGGATTGCCGACGGCGATGACCAGCTGACCGATGCGCAGCGAATCCGCGTCACCGAGCGTGGCCGGGGTGCCCGGCGATCCCGGTACGCGCAGAACGGCCAGATCGGCGAGCGGGTCCGCGCCGACCACCTCGAAGTGCGCCTCGTCGCCGGAGGTGAACTCGGCGTCACCGCCGCTCGCTTCCGCCACGACGTGCGCGCTGGTCAGCATGAAGCCGTCGGCCGTGAACAGCACGCCAGACCCGGCACCCTGGCCGCGAGGCGTGGTGACGGCGAGACTCGCCACGCTGGGGAGCACGGTCGCGGCGACGCCGGACACCGCCCGGCTGTAGGCGTCAAGAGCGTCGGCGTCAAGAGCGTCGGCGTCGGCGGCGGGTAGGTTCTTCGGCTCCATGTCGCTGGCAACTGCCCGGTACCCTCGATTGATGCCCGTCGCGGTTACGCCCTCGGCGAAGCGGCCGGGCCATTGCCGGGGCCGCCGAGGCGGGTGAGCGCGGCCGGGGCTGGGTGGGCCCGGGTCACTCCAGGCACTCGTCGGGAAGCTCGAACCAGCGCAGCTCCTCGAAGTCGGCAGACACCGCCGATCCGCCGTTCCCGTCGGTCCACGGCCGCTCCGCCAGCTTGAGACACAGCTCGCGCGCCTCCCGCAGGTAGTCGGCGAGCGCGTCCTCACCGGCGCGCTCGTGACGCGCCGGCCAACAGAGGGTTCCGTCCGCGTCGTAGCTGAGCTGAGCCAGCCGCAACGGCGGTTCGACGAGGCCCTCTTTATGGCGCCACAGCCCCGTGTACGGGTCGAAGCGGTACTCCGGCAGGAGCGCCCACCCGTACGTGGCGACCAGGTGTACCGCCTCGACGATGTAGGAGAACACGGCCGGCGAGATGAAGTAGTTGAAGCTGACGCGTACCCAACCGGGTTTTATGCCCTCGCAGCCCGCCACGATCTCCCGCTCGAAGCGGTGCGAACGCTCGACGTCGATGCCGAGCAGGCGGTGGCCGTACGGGCCGGCGCACGAGCAGCCGCCCCGGGACTGGATGCCGAACAGGTCGTTGAGCAGTGTCACCACGAAGTTGTGGTGCAGATAGCGACCACCCGGCCGGCGGACCACGAACGACACGATCGACAACCGTTCGGCGTCGAGGTTGCCGAGGATCTCGATCGCCGGGTTGGTGAGCCACGACTCGATCGCGTGGCTCAGGAAGTAGTCCTCGCGCGCCCGTATCGCGTCGACCCCGACCGCCTCTTTGAGCTGGAAGACCAGGCCTGCGCGGATCGCTTCCACAATCGCCGGTGTGCCGCCCTCCTCGCGGTGGGCCGGGTCGGAGATGTAGTGGTGCTCGGTCGGGTTGACATAGTCGACCGTGCCACCGCCGGGCACCGTCGGCACCCGGTTACGCAGCAGTTCCCGGCGCACGACCAACACGCCGGGGGTACCGGGACCGCCGACGAACTTGTGCGGCGAGATGAACACCGCGTCCTTACCGCGCATGTTCATCTCGACATAGGGCGCGGCGGCGGCGTAGTCCCAGAACGACAGTGCGCCATGGCGGTGCAACAGTTCGGAGACGGCGTCGGTATCGGTGACGATTCCCGTGACGTTCGACGCGGCCGAGAACGATCCGATCTTCAACGGTCGGTCCCGATGGCGGATCAACTCGGCTTCGAGGCGGTCGGTGTCGATGTGGCCGTCGGCGTCCTCCGGGATCACCACCACGTCGGAGATCGACTCGCGCCACGGAAGTTCGTTGGAGTGATGCTCGAACGGGCCGATGAACACCACCGGGCGCTGCCGGGACGGAATGCGCGACGCGAGTTCATAACGGTCGTCGAGCGCGGCCGGGATGCGCAGGCCGAGGATGTGCACCATCTTGTCGATCGCGCCGGTCGACCCCGAGCCGGTGAAGATGACGATCGTCTGCTCGTCGCCGCCGACCGCGTCACGGATGATCCGCCGGGCGTCCTCGCGCAGCCGGGTCGTCTGCAGGCCCGTACCCGAGGATTCGGTGTGTGTGTTGGCGTAGCGCGGCAGGACCTCGTCACGGATGAAGCTCTCGATGAACCCCAGCGCCCGGCCGGAGGCGGTGTAGTCGGCGTATGTGACCCGGCGCGGCCCGTACGGCCCCCACATCACCTGATCGTCACCGATGACCGACTCCCGTATGCGCGCCAGCAGGGGGCTGTCGGGTGCCGGGTCTGGGGCGACGTACGGCGTCGGCTCGGCATCGTTCATTGGCTCATTATGGCTGCGCCGCCGTGCCTCACCTTCCAAGATTTTCTTCAAAGGTCGCACACGCTGTCCGCTAGCCAAGGTTACGGGCTGATTACGTTCGGTTCGTAAGTTCTGCCAGAACCCCCGGACATTCAATCGATGGTGACGTCGAGGCACCGCCAAGGCCCGACGTCACTGCAGAACCCGCCCGTACGGCTAGGAGTGCCCCAGCCGATGGGACACCGTGCCAGGTGTCCTGCCGGCGGGCGGGTGATGGCGGGTGAGGGTACGCGGTTCTCGCTGTCCCCGCAGCGATCGCGTACCCTCGCCCCGCCTCAGCTATGGCGGCGCCAGAGGTCGCGCTGCTCGGGCATCGATGAGCAATCAGCCGGTACGCCGACGAGCATGCCCGCGCCGACGTCAAGCGCAGCATCAAATTGGACGTTTCTATTTATATCTGGGCAATCTGCTCCTCTGCTCGACCGGTTTGCGTCTCCCTGGGATGGGATCAGATGGGAAGATGAGCTCAGTACCCTGTCGCGGGAGGTGAGTCCGGTATGAGCGTGGCCGTTCTGGAGCACGTAGGCCCGTGGAGCGAGGCGGACTACCTCGCCCTGGGCGAGACCACGGACCGGATCGAGCTGTTGGACGGGAGCCTGCTGGTGAGCCCTGCGCCGAGCAAGCGGCATCAGCATCTGTCTCGTCGGCTGGCCAATGCTCTGGAGTCGGCAGCGTCATCCGCCGGGCTTCTGGTCTTCGAGGCGGTCAACGTGCGACTGCGCACCGACCGCATTGTCATTCCCGATCTGGTCGTAGCGGACACCGACGATGAGGGCGCCGTGATCGAGGCGTCGGAGGTCCGGTTCATCGGTGAGATCGTTTCACCTGGCAACGCCGCCGCGGATCGGTTGGTGAAGATGCAGCTCTACGCGGCTGCGCAAATCAGTTGGTATCTGCTCGTCGAGCCAGAATCTGCCGGCGATGTGGTGCTACGGCTCTACCGCCTCGACGGTGCACATTACGTCGAACAGTCGGTGGCTAAGGGCGGCGATCCGTTAGAGATCCACGATCCTTTCGAACTACGGCTCGATACGCATTCCCTGCTTGCTCGGTAGCTCCGCTGGGACGGCTTCGAGAAGAGGAAACGAGCGCCGATAGGCCGAAGCCCTCGAACCGGAGGGGGCTTTGTCGATCAGACTTCACTACGAACGACGCCGAATGACCTGGCGGACCAAGTCCTCATCGGCCTGGACCAGCCGCGCGATCCTGGTCGGGTTCACCTTCACCGCCGGACAGCTCACCATCCTCGACGCCCTCAATGAGAACGGTCTCGAACTCCACCCACCCGGCCGAACTACCGACGCCACTCCCTTGCGCCGTAAGGCCGGACGGGACAGGTCATGGATCGACGCGGACGGCTCTACAATCTTGTGGTTGTGCAAACTAACGGTTGTGGTTACGGTCTGGGCATGGCAGTTGTTGAAGACGAGTTGAGCCTGGTGTTCTCGGCACTGGCCGACCCCACCAGGCGCGCGATCCTGGAGCGCCTGGCCCGTGGCGACGCGACGGTGAACCAGCTCGCCGAGCCGTTCGCGATGACGCAGCAGGCGGTCTCGAAGCACCTGAAGGTGCTCGAGCGCGCCCGCCTCATCTCGCGGACCCGAACCGCGCAGTCACGGCCCTGCGTCCTGGACACGGAGCACCTCGACGCGGCCGCCGGCTGGATCGCGCGTCACCGGCAGATCTGGGCCGACCGCCATGACCGCCTCGACGAGCACCTGGCTGCCCTACATGCCAAACAGCGCCGCGACGAGGGGACGACACG
>JAOPWA010000257.1 GCA_025965915.1 Dactylosporangium sp.
GTGGACGTGAACCGGCTGGGCCAGCGCGGGCCGACCGAGCTGGAGTGGAACATGGACGCGTACCGGCGTCGGTTCGAGGCATTCGACTGGAACGCCATCGTCATCGACGGCCACGACCTGGGCGCCGTCGACGAGGCGCTCGGCCGGGCCCGGGCCGCCGACCGTCCGACCGCCGTGCTGGCCCGCACTGTCAAGGGCAAGGGCCTGCCGCAGGTCGAGAACCAGGCGACCTGGCACGGCAAGGCGCTTCCGCCGGACCTTGCCGAGCGGGCGGTGGCCGACCTCGGCGGCGTACGCAACATACGGGTGGCGGGACCACGGCCCGAGCCCGCGCCGCCCGCCGCCGCGAAAGCCGCGGCGGGGCCGGTCATGCTGCCCCGGTACAACAAGGGCGACAAAATCGCCACCCGCAAGGCATTCGGCGACGCGCTGGTCGCCGTCGGCGCCCGGCCCGACGTGGTCGTGCTGGACGCCGAGGTCAGCAACTCCACGCACACCGACGAGTTCGCCAAGGCCTACCCCGACCGGTTCTTCGAGGTCTTCATCGCCGAGCAGCAGATGGTCGCCGCCGCGGTCGGGCTGCAGGTGCGCGGGTACCGGCCGTTCGCGGCGACGTTCGCGGCGTTCTTCGCCCGCGCCTACGACTTCGTACGGATGGCGGCGGTCTCCCAGGCGGACATCCGGCTGGCCGGGTCGCACGTCGGGGTGGAGATCGGCCCGGACGGTCCGTCCCAGATGGGGTTGGAGGACCTCGCCATGATGCGCGCCGTCCTCGGCTCCACCGTGCTCTATCCCAGCGACGCGGTGTCCTGCGCGGCCCTGGTGGCCCAGATGGTCGACCGGGACGGGGTCAACTACCTCCGCACCACCCGGGGCTCCTATCCGGTCCTGTACGACAACGACGAGAGCTTCCCGGTCGGCGGCAGCAAGCAGTTGCGCGGCAGCGACCGCGATGACGTCGCGTTGCTCGGCGCCGGGGTGACCCTGCACAACTGCCTCGCCGCCGCCGACGGGCTCGCCGATGTGGGCATTCGGGCCCGGGTCATCGACCTGTACTCGGTGAAGCCGATCGACCGCGAGGCGCTCATCGACGCGGCGCGCGCGACCGACGGCCGGTTGATCGTGGTCGAGGACCACTACCCGCAAGGGGGCCTGGGCGAGGCCGTCATGGCTGCCCTTGCCGACCAGGGGGTGCCGGTCACCCACCTGGCCGTGCGCGGGCTGCCAACCTCCGGCGAGCCGGCCGAACTCATGGCGGCCGCGGGTATCGACGCGGTCGCTATTGCCGAGACAGCACGCAGGCTCACCGGCCGCTGACACCGACGGCTGGCGCCAGTGGTTGGCTGGCGCCGATCACAGCGGCTCGTACGGGTCCACCTCGGTGCGCTCCTCGACCCGCCGGTAGCCGGCCGGGCTCTCGCTAACGACCTGGCGGCGCCGGCTGCTCCAGATCCAGGTGGTGACGATCAGGCCGAGCAGCCCAGCGGCCATCATGATCCAACCGACCAGGTCGAGGTTGAGAAAGCCGACGCGAACATTCAGGGCGAACGTGAGGATCGCGCCGATGACGATCAGCAGGATGCTTCCGCCGATACCCATGGGAGGCCTCTCCTTCGAGAGAAATATTCAACGGTCGGTGCATCCATACCCGTGAGCGGGAACGTTCAACCCATGACGTTCAACCCATGGTCGGCAGGGGCTACCGGCCGTCGCGCGCATCGAGCTGGGCGACCAGGCGTTTCGGCGCGACAACCCGGTAGGCGTCCGCACACAGCTCGGCGATCTCGTCCCAGTCCACCTCGCCGTCCAGGCGCACCCCGAGCCAGCCCCGTCCCCCCACGTACGGCGGGCGGAAGACCTTGTGCGGCTCGGCCGCGACCAGTTCGTCCTGCGCGCCGGGCGGGGCGGCGCACCACAGGTGGGGAAACGTGTTGGCGTGGTGGCCGTCGGCCCACAGCGTCACGAAGGTGGTCTTGTCGCGGACGAACCAGGTTGGGGCACCGTGGCTGGGGCGCTCGGTGACCTCGGGGAACGCGAGGCAGATGGCGCGCATCCGGTCCAGTGCCTCAGGCAGGCTCACGCGGTCACCATATATCGGGCGGCTTCGTTACGGCGCCATGACCCGGCGGTCGTCGGGCAGGCGCCGGGTAGCGCCCTTACGGTCCAGCAGCTCCAGCAGCGGTACAGCCACCCGGCGGGTGGTACCGAGCGCCTGACGGGCGTCGCTGAGCGTGAACGGCTGCGGTATGCGGGCCAGGACCGCAACGGCCTCCTCCAGCGCGCCCGGCAGCAGGACGACGCCATCGGCGACGCGCAGCAGGGCTCCGGCACGTACGGCCGCGGCCAACTCCCGCGGACCCAGCCCGAGCTCGGCGAGACGGGCCGCCTCCGGGGCGTGGAACGGTTGGCCGGCGAGGCCGAGTCGGACCCGTTCGACGGCCCGGGCCACCGGCTCCGGCAGTGCGCTGCCCTGCCCCGCCACGCCGATGCGGCCTTCGCGGGCTACCAGCGGCGGGGCGACCAGCGCGTCGACGAGCGCCCGGTCGGGCAGGTCGAGGGCGTGCCGCAGCGCCTCGACCGGC
>JAOPWA010000261.1 GCA_025965915.1 Dactylosporangium sp.
GGCCGCCCAAGGTCACGTCGTCTCAGACGTTCTCGTACGCCGGGACACGCCGGTCCTCAAGCACCGCCGGTGCCGCGGCGCGAGGCCGCGGGATCGCGAGCGCCAGAATGGCGCCGCCTGCGAGGACCACCGCACCGACCGTCGCCGCCGGCACCACGCCGTCGACGAACTGCTGGCCACTGGCGTAGCCACCCTGCGCGGAGAAGATCGAACCGAGCACGGCGACGCCGAGGACGGTGCCGAGCTGGCGGATCGCGTTGGATGCACCCGAGGCGACGCCTTCAAGCTGCATGGGGACGAAGGCCAGTACGAGCCGGGTACTCGGTGCGAAGAACAGGCCCATTCCGAGACCGGCGAGCACGAACGGAGCGATCATCTGCGAGTACGGCAGGGTCGGTGACGTGATCGCGGCGAGCCAGCCGACGCCGGCGGCCTGCAGGGCGAGCCCGACGGCGACGATTCGCGCAGCACCGATCCGGTCGGTCAGGATTCCCGCCACGGGCGCGGCGAGCGCCGGCATCGCCGTCCACGGCAGCGTGCGTACGCCTGCTTCGAGCGGCGAGTAGTGCTGCACTCCCTGCATGAACTGCGCGAGCAGGAACACCGTGCCGAACATGCCGAACGACATCATCAGCCCGATGAGGTTGGAGAGGGTGAAGCCGCGGGAGGCGAACATCGCGAGCGGCAACATCGGGGCGCTCGCGCGGGCCTGCCACGCGACGAAGGCCACGAGCGCCGCGCCACCGCCGAGGAGTCCGGCCAGCACCGACCCACTGGTCCAGCCGTGCCCGCTGCCACGGATCAGCCCGTACACGATGCCGAACAGTCCGGCGGTGACCAGCGCGGTGCCGATGAGATCCAGGCGGCCGGCGCCGCCCCGGCTGTCGCGCACCAGGGCGATCAGGGGCAGGAGCACCAGGCCGATGGGCACGTTGATCCAGAAGATCCACTGCCAGGACGCGTACTCGGTGATCGCGCCGCCGATGACCGGGCCGAGCGCTACTCCCAGCCCGCTCATGGCTCCCCACGCGCCGAACGCGAGCCCGCGACGGGCCGGCGGCACGACGCTCGCCAGCAGCGTCAGCGTCAACGGCATGACGACCGCCCCACCCAGCCCCTGCACGGCCCGCATTGCCACCAGTAGGTCGACGTTCGGTGCCATGGCGGCGGCGGCCGAGGCCGCGGTGAAGACCGCGAGACCCGCGGCGAGTAGCCGCCGCCGGCCGAACCGGTCCCCGAGAGCCGCACCGGTGAGCAGGAAGACCGCGAAGGTCAGGGTGTACGCGTTGACCGTCCACTCCAGGCCCTCCAGGCCGGTGCCGAGGTCAACACGGATCACCGGCAGCGCGTTGGTGACCACCAGGTTGTCCATCGCGACCATGAACACCGCCACCCCGGTGACCAGGTAGGTCCACCACGCCTTCGACATCTCTCTCTCCTTCATAAGTGATTGGTCACTAACTTTATCGCGCAAAAAAAATTCAGTCCTCGCCATTGAGCACGTCACCCAACTGGTCGTTCGTACGCGGCAGCCCAACCGCAGCGAACACATTGAGCAGCATTCCGCGCCCCATGAACGCAATGACCTGCTCGGTGTCCACGCCAGAGATCCGCTCGACCTGGTGCCACAGCTCCGACAGGCGCTTGCGGGCGAGTGTCCGGACGTCGGAGTCCTCGCACGCGGTGGCCCACGTCTGCAACTGCATCTGCAGGATCTCGCGATTGTCGAGCAGCGAGTTGTAGGCGCGACCCATGTCTTGGAGAGCCTCCTCGCCGGTCCGGTCTCCCGCCGCCCGCTCGAACAACTGGCCGAGGTCGTCGAAGCAGCGTTCGACAGTCGCCAGAAAGAGCGCTTTCTTCGAGGGGAAGAGCCGGAAAAGGTACGGCTGGGAGACCCCGACCCGGCGCGCGATGGACTCCGTGCTCGTGCCGACGTATCCCCCCTTGCCGAACTCGATCTGAGCCGCGCGCAGCACCGCCTCGCGCCGCTCCTCGGCGCTCATGCGTGTGCGTCCCAGACTCATGGGTTCTAAGTTAGTGGCTAATAACTAACTAGTCAAGCCGGAACCCGGGGGCCGGGCTCACCCAGGGCCGCCATCAGGTCGCCGTACTTCTCCACCCGCTTCAGCACCACGGGGGCGGTCAGCTTGGCCGATACGACCTTCTTGGACTCGACCTCTTCCCAGCGCAGCGGAGTCGACACGGTCGGGATCGGCTGCGCGCGCAGCGAGTACGGCGCGACCGTCGTCTTCGCCGCGTTGTTCTGACTCCAGTCGATGAAGACCTTGCCGGGGCGCAGGCTCCTGGTCATCCGCGAGAGGATCAACTCCGGCTCGGCCCGCTCCAACTCCCGGGCGATGCGGTGGGCGTAGTCGCTGACCTCTTCCGCCGACTGCTCCCCCGAGATCGGGCACGCCAGTTGCATCCCCTTCTTGCCGGAGGTCTTCGGGTATGCGTCGATGCCGTCGGCCGCGAGGCGCTCGCGCATGAGCAGTGCCACCGCGCAGCACTCCCGGATACCGGCGGGTGGGCCGGGATCCAGGTCGACCACCAACCGGTCGGGACCATCCGAGCCGATCGTCCACTGGGGAGTGTGTAGTTCCAGCGCGGCCAGGTTGGCCAACCAGACGAGGGTGGGCAGATCGTCACAGACGATGTACTCCACCATCTCCCGGTCCTTGGTCGATCCGGGCGAGGGCAGCGTCACGGTGCGTACCCAGTCCGGGGTGCCGGCGGGGGCGTTCTTCTCGAAGAAGCCCTTGGCTGCCACGCCGTTGGGGTAGCGGATCCGGGTCACCGGGCGGTCCCGGAGATGCGGCAGGAGCACCGGGGAAACCCGGGTGTAGTAGTCGATGACCTCGCCCTTGGTGAAGCCGGCCTCCGGGTAGAGCACCTTGTCCAGGTTGGACAGCTCGAGCTCCCGGCCATCCACCTTGACCATGACCCGCTCACTCATCGACCACTTCTTCCGGAGACTTGTCCGGCCTCAGCCGGAGGAACCGGGGGAAGCGCAGGCGGCCGTCGCGCGTACGCTGCGCGAACTTCACCTCCACAACCACCTGCGGTCGTACCCAGACCGCGGTGCGTGAATCCTCGCGCGGAAGCGCTTGTGCGAAGGGTGAACCGGGGACGACCAGAGGGTCCAGCGTCTCCATCAGCGTCCGCTGCGCCGCGTCGGAGATGCCTCCCCCGACGCGGCCCCGGAACGCGAGGCCGCCCGGCGCGGGCACGCCGACCAGCAGGCCGCCGATGGCGCGGACACCCGGGCGCCACCCGCCGACGACGAAGTCGCCGGTCTGCTCCGCCTTCACCTTGACCCAGTCCGGTGAACGCAACCCCGGCCGGTACGGGGCCGCCAACCGCTTGGCGACGACGCCCTCCAACCCGTGCTCGTGGCTGGCAGCCTGGGTGGCCGGGCCGTCGTCGAACGCCGGCGGCACCAGCCATCGCTCCCCCGTCGGGCTCAACTCGTCCAGCAACGCGCGGCGCTCCGCGTACGGCACGTCGAGCAGGTCGACACCGCCCAGCCGCAGCACATCGAAGATCAGGTACGTCACCGGGATCGTGGCCGCGAGGCGGGCGGCCTTGTGGTGGTCGCGTACGTGCATCCGCTCGGCCAGGTCGCGAAAGGACGGTCGGCCGGCGGCACCCATGACGACGATCTCGCCGTCGAGGACCGCGTCGCCGACGCCCGCGAGGCCGGCCAGTTCCGGGTAGCCGGCGGTGATGTCGTTACCGCGGCGGCCGTAGATCCGAGCCGCCCCTGCGCCACACGTGGCGATGGCGCGGACCCCGTCCCACTTCAGCTCGTACCCCCAGCCCGGACCCGCGGGCAGCGCACCCGCGGTCGCGAGCATCGGCAGGAAAGGCGAGCTGGACACGTGTCCGATGCTAAGGGTTCGCCGCGGCTTGTCGATGAAAAGTCGAACCGGCGAATACCTCGCGCCCTGCGCCTCGCCGATGCGATCCTGAGCGGGCTGGCTGCTCAGGGGACGTCTCACGGCGTACCGGCGGGTTAGATTGCCATCGACAGCCGCCACGGGGGGCGCACGCGGCAGGGTTGAAAGGGGCTTACGGTATGCGGTCCATCTGGAAGGGGGCGGTCTCTTTCGGGCTGGTGTCGATCACGGTGAAGCTGTACTCGGCCACCGAGGAGAAGGACATCCGCTTCCACCAGGTCCACCGCGCCGACGGCGGCCGGATCCGCTACAAGCGGACCTGCTCCACGTGCGGGCAGGAGGTCACCTACGACGACATCGCCAAGGGGTACGACCTCGGCGGCGGCGAGATGGTCATCCTGACCGACGATGACTTCGCCGATCTGCCGCTGACGACGAGTCGCGCTATCGACGTACTGGAGTTCGTGCCTGCCGAGCAGGTCGACCCGATTTTCTACGCCAAGGCGTACTACCTGGAACCTGACGGCTCGGCCACCAAGCCGTACCTGCTGCTACGCGACGCGCTGACCCGCACCGACCGGGTGGCGATAGTGAAGGTGGCGCTGCGGCAGCGCGAGCAGTTGGCGACCCTACGCGTACGCGACGACGTGCTGGTCCTCAACACCATGTTGTGGCCCGACGAGGTGCGAAAACCCAACTTCGAGTTTCTCGACGACGACGTCGAGGCCCGACCGGCGGAGCTGGCCATGGCCGGATCGCTGATCGAGTCGATGGCGGCGGACTTCGACCCGGCCCAGTACACCGACAACTACCGCGCGGCACTGCAGGAGGTCATCGACGCCAAGGTGGCCGGCCGCGAGGTGGTGGCCCCCGAGGAGAGTGAGCCGGCCCCGACCGGTGCCGTCGACCTCATGGCGGCGCTGCGCGCCTCCGTGGAGCGCGCGCGCAGCGCCCGCGGTGAGTCGGGCGGCCGTTCCGCCCAAGCGACCCCGATCAGCTCCGCCCCGTCGGCAGCCAGGAAGACCACTGCCAAGAAAGCCGCGCCGGCCAAGAAGGCCGCACCTGCTGAGAAGACCACGCCGGCGAAGAAGACGGCCGCCAAAAAGGCCGAGCCGGCCAAGAAGACCGCTGCGAAGAAGACCACGGCTGCCAAGAAGACCGCGCCGGCGAAGAAGACCGCCTGAGAACAGTGGACTAGTTCCGGAACATGGATGCGAGTCCACGCAGCCGGCCGGCGGTCGACGTCAGTTCGGTCACCGTACGACGCGTCTCCGCCGCTGCGGTACGCACGTCCTCGGCCGCGTGACCGGCGACCCCGATCGCCGCGGTGATCCGCTCCGAACTGTTGGTAACCGTACCGGCGCCCTGCGCCATCGCACCGATCGTGGCAGTCTGCTCCTCGATCGCGCCGGCGATGCTGCTCTGGTGCTCGGCGATGAACCGGATGACGTCGGCGAAGCCGGCGACCGCGCTGACCGCCTCATCGGTGTCGTGCTGGATGGCCTCGACCCGCCGGGAGATCTCCTCGGTTGCGGTAGCCGTCATCTGGGACAACTCCTTCACCTCGCCGGCCACGATGGCGAAGCCACGACCGGCCTCGCCGGCGCGGGCCGCCTCGATGGTGGCGTTCAGTGCGAGCAGGTTGGTCTGCGCGGCGATGGCGTTGATCGAGCGCACCACCTCGCCGATGGCCTGGCTGGAGTCGCGCAGCCGCTCCACGTTGGCGGTGGCGTCAGCCACGCTGGTCACGGCCGCGCCGGTCGAGTTGGACACGGCGGTGGTGTTGACGCTGATCTCACCGATCGTCTGGCGCAGCTCCCGGGTGCCACCGGCGATCGTCTCCACCTCCTGTGTGGAGTGCCGCGCCGACTCCGCCACCGTCTCCAACTCGACGGCGGTCGCCTCGGCGGCCGAAGTCATGGTGGCGCTGGCGGTCTCCAGGACCGCCGAAGAGGCACCCAACTCGTCGATCGCCTGCCGGATGCCGCGTACCGTCGTCTCGAACTGGCTGATCATGATGTTGAAGGCAGCACCCATCTTGTACAGCTCGTCCTTGCCGCCGATGCTCATCCGAGGTGACAGGTCACCGGTGGCCGCGGTCGTGAGGACGCTGGCGGCGTGCCTCAGCGTCCCGACGATGTTGCCCCACGCTGACGCCAGCAGGAACAGGCCGACCGGCACGAGCACGATCGGCGTCCACAGCGCCATCGTGGCCAGTTGGTGGAGTTCGGCGCGGGCGGTCGAGCCCGCTGGCAGCGCCGCGGCGACCGAACTCGCCACCGACCGGGTGAACAGGCCGAGGGTGAGGAAGCCACCGGCGGAGAACAGCAACGCGAGAGAGACGCGCAGCTTCACCGGCATGCGATCGACAAGAGCGAACACGGGGACTCCTCTGCCGGGTACGGGTGACCGGACATCGGCCGGCACCCGTACCCGAGAAGCCTTTGTGATATCAATCACGACATGACGATCATCACTCCGTGGCCTGAAGAACC
>JAOPWA010000287.1 GCA_025965915.1 Dactylosporangium sp.
AGGCTGAGCGCGGCGGCCATCGCCGCCGTCCCCGTACTGGCGGGCGCGGAATACGCCGTCGCCCCGGGAGTAATCGGCACCGGGACGGCGGCGGACGCTGGACTGGGCGCGTAGGCGCTCAGCAGGGCGATGGCCGCGGCCGTGCCCAGCACCGTCATCGTCGGGCGCTTCATCAGGTCCCCTGGATGTTCTGGTAGATCGTGAACATCGGCAGGTAAAGGCACACGACCATCGATCCGACGATGGCGCCCATGAGGACGACCATGATCGGTTCGATGGACGCGGTCAGAGAGTCGGCCGCGCTGTCGACCTCGCGGTCGTAGTAGTCGGCCACCTTGTCGAGCATCTGGCTGAGCTGGCCGCTCTCCTCGCCGACCTCGATCATCTGCGTGACCATCCGGGGGAACACGGTGTGCTCGCGCAAGGGGGCCGACATCGGCTGGCCGTCGCGGATGGACGCCCGGAGGTCTTTCATCGCTTCGGCGATCACCGCGTTACCGGTGGTCGCGCCGACGACGTCGAGGGCCTGCATGACCGGCACCCCAACCCCGAGCAGCGTGCCGAGATTGCGGGCGAAGCGGCTAATCGCGATCTTGGTGAACAGCGTGCCGAACACCGGTAGCCGCAGCTTCAACCGGTCGAACGCCAGCCGCAGCGCCGGCCTGCGTCGCAGTTCCCGCCGCAGCAGCACGGTGCCCGCCACGGCGACGACCAGCAGCAGTGGACCGGACCAGACCAGGCTGTGACTGGCGGTGACGATGACCCGCGTCGGCACCGGGAGTTGCCCGCCGAGTTGACTGAACATCCCCTCGAAGATCGGGACGATGAAGACCAGAACGCCGGTGATCAGCAGTGCGGTGAAGAGCAGGACGATCATCGGGTACGTGAGCGCGCTTTTGATCTTGCCGCGAAGGACGGCGTCCTTCTCCACGTTGATGGCGATGCGCTCGAGTGCGCTGTCGAGGAAGCCACCGGTCTCGCCGGCGCGGATCATCGCCACCATCAGCGGTGGGAAGACCTTGCGGTGCTTGGCCATGGCCACAGACAGGGATACGCCGCCCTCGATGTCGGCGCGGACCTCGCCGATCGCCTTCTTCAGCGACGCCTTGGCGGCCTGTTCCTCCAGGACCACGAGCGATCGCAGCAGCGACATCCCGGACGCCGTCATGGTGGCGAACTGGCGGGCGAAGACGGCCAGATCCTTGAGCGTGGTGCGGCCGCTGAGACCAGGGATCGACAGCTCTTTATGTAGGAGCGAGCCTGCCTCGGACATCGATACGGGTACGAGGCCCTGCTGGCGCAGGATCTGCACGGCCGCCGCCTCGTTGGTGGCTTCGACCTTGCCCTTCGTGTGCTTCCCGCTGACGTCGACGATCTTGTAGTCGAATGTCTTGCTCATCGCCATCGTGATCACATCCGCCCGGCGAGACGCTTCAACTCGTCGGCCGAGTGGCAGACCTCGAGCGCCTGCGCGAACGAGACGATCTGGTTGCGCACCCGTTCGGCCAGATGCTGGTCGAACGAGAGCATCCCCTCGCCGGCGCCGGACTGCATGAACGACGGGATCTGGTGGTTCTTGCCCTCCCGGATCAGGTTCCGGATGGCCGGGGTGACGAACATGATCTCGGTGACGATCGTGCGACCCGTACCGTCGGCCCGTGGGCAGAGCGCCTGCGTTACCACACCCTGCAGCGCGGTCGACAGTTGGGCGCGGATCTGCGGCTGCTGATCCGGCGGGAAGATGTCGATGACCCGGTCGATCGTCTGCGCGGCGCTCTGCGTGTGCATGGTGGCGAGTACGAGGTGACCGGTCTCCGCCGCCGCGATGGCCGTCGCCGTGGTCTCCAGGTCGCGCAGTTCGCCGACGAGGATGATGTCAGGGTCCTGGCGTAGTGCGTGCTTGAGCGCGGTCCCGAACGACGCCGTGTCCGAACCCACCTCACGTTGGTTGACGATGCATCCCTTGTGCGGGTGCAGGAACTCGATCGGATCCTCGATCGTGACGATGTGCGCCGACCGGGTGCGGTTGGCCAGGTCCACCAGTGACGCCAGGGTGGTCGTCTTGCCCGATCCGGTGGGCCCGGTCACCAGGACCAGGCCGCGGGGTAGGTGGGCGAACCTCGCCACGGACTCCGGGACGCCGAGCTCGTCGAGGGCCTTGACGTAGTGCGGGATCGCGCGGAAGACCGCACCGTGCGAGCCCCGTTGCGTGTACAGGTTCGCTCGGAACCTCGACACGCCCTCGATGCTGTACGCCACGTCCAGTTCGTTGCTTCGCTGGAACTGGCTCCAGTGCTCGTCGTCCACGGCGGCCCGCACGAGTGCGGCGGTGTCCGCAGGTGTCAGGCGTTCGTAGTCCGGCAGGGAGTACAGGCGGCCGTTGATCCGGACCGTCGGCGGGGCGCCAACTGTCAGGTGCAGGTCGGAGCCCTGCGAGTTGACCAGCTCTACGAGCATCGTCTCAAGCGACGCCCGGGCGCGGCCGACGTCGACCGGCGCGACCGAGCGGTCGAGCGACTGCACTGCCTCCACCGAGAGTCTCCTTGCCGGTCCGGGTGTTCACCATCCACACCTCGACATTTCGGCAGGGGACAGCTGTGGTTTAGGAAGGCATCACGCGATTTCTGAACAAATACGGCGTTCAGACCGTGACGCGCAGGACCTCCTGCAGCGACGTCTGGCCGTCGGCCGCCTTGGCAAGGCCGTCCACGCGCAGTTCACGCATGCCCTGGGCCATCGCCACCCGTTGCAGGTCGTGCGCTGACGCGCGCCGGATCGTCAGCTCCTCGACCTCTTCGGTCATCGACATGACCTCGTGCAGCGCGATCCGCCCCCGGTAACCGGTACCCGAGCAGGAACGGCACCCGTCGGGCTTCCAGAGCGCGGCCGGCGTGGGCAGCAGGTCCACCGGCCAGTGCGCCGCCGAGAGTTCGGCCGGAGTCGGCACGTACTCCCGCTTGCACCAGTCGCACAGCCGCCGGGCCAGCCGCTGTGCCAGGACACAGTCCACCGACGAGCCGACCAGGAACGGTTCGATACCCATCTCGGTCAGGCGGGTCACCGCGCTCGGCGCGTCGTTGGTGTGCAGCGTCGAGA
>JAOPWA010000288.1 GCA_025965915.1 Dactylosporangium sp.
CGCCGCCGATCAGCCCGGCAGCCGTCAGGAGGAAGGCGGGAGCCAGCGGGTTGTGGGTGGCGTCTACCAGTGCCGTGGCGATCAACGGAGTGGTCCCACCGAACAGGGAGACCGAGATGTTATACGAAATGGACAACGCGCCCGCCCGCACCTAGGTGGGGAACAGCGCGGGTAGGGTGGCGGGCTCCGTGCTGTCGAAGCACAGGTACATCAGTCCGATCATCATGCATCCGATGAAGGCCGAGGTGATGTCGCGGTGGCTGATGATCAGGAAGGAGGGCACCGCGCCGATGACGAGCAGCAGGCAACCGACCATGAGGACCGGCCGGCGCCCGACCCGGTCGGAAAGCTGCCCGGCGAACGGGAGGAGAACCATGAGGACGACCATGACGATCAGCACCACCATCAGCGCGCCGGCCTGGGGCAGGCCGAGTTGCGCGGACAGGTAGCTGGGCATGTAGGACGTGAGCATGTAACTGGTCACGTTGAACACCAGCACCAGCCCGATGCACACCAGCAGCGGGCGGCGCTGCTGGCTGAGGATGCGCTTCAGTTGCGTGCGTACCCCGGTGTCGCGGATGGGGGCCCGTCGCTCCAGGTGCTCGTACGCCGGGGTCTCTGCGAGCTTGAGCCGCAGGTACAGCCCGATCAGGCCGAGCGGGCCGGCGACCAGGAACGGAATCCGCCAACCCCACGAGAGCATGTCCCTGCTGGACAGGCTCGCCGTCAGCCCGGTAACCAGCGCCGCACCGAGCACGAAGCCCGCCATGGTGCCGAACTCGAGCCAACTGGCCACGAATCCACGGCGGCGGTCAGGGGCATGCTCAGTGATGAACGTCATCGCCGAGCCATACTCACCGCCGGTGGAGAATCCCTGCACTAGCCGGGCGACGAGCAGCAGCAACGGGGCCCAGACGCCGATCTGGGCGTAGCCGGGTAGCAGCCCGGCGGCGGACGTCCCGCCCGCCATCATGATCACAGTGAGGACCAGCACACGCTTGCGCCCGATGCGGTCGGCGAGCGGGCCGAAGAACAGCCCGCCGAGTGGCCGGACCAGGAATGCGGCGGCGAACGTGGCGAATGTCGAGATCAGCTGCACCGGCCCGCTGGCCTCGGGGAAGAAGACCTTGCCCAGGGTCACGGCGATGTAGCTGAAAACCCCGAAGTCGAACCACTCCACCATGTTGCCGACCGCGGTCGCCGCGATCGTGCGCCGAAGCGTGGACGTGTCGACGATGGTCACCGGTCCCGCGGCTCCGGCCGGTAGTCCGCCGTGGCCCGGGTGCCGCGCCGGCCGCCCCACCGTCACCACTCATCTCGAACGCATTCCCTCGGTGTGCGCTGTCATTCGCGTGATCGACTGCCCACGACTTGCATCTAGGTACCCGGCACGCGTCGCGGTCGTGTAGATCCCGTGGAATCGGGGATGCATTGCCTGGGGAATGCGAGGCCGAGCCGGGTCCAATGGGTGGCCGATCGGCGCGGAGTCACCGACGGCCGCGTGACCAGTGTGGCTTTCCGGGAGACCGCTGGCACCACCATCGGTGGTCGGTCGCGGATTGCTCTGCCGCCGCCCGGATCGGACCTCATGTGGCACCCAGGCACGAGAGGCGGGTGCGGGCAGTGGCCGACGACCAGGCTGGCCCCGGGCCAGCGGACGTCCCAAGCGCGATGCGACACCGGCGCGACGCCGCTGGAGAATGCCCGGTGCTCGCGTGCCGAACCTGATGCGGAGCCTCCGGGCAGGTCCGCCGCCTCCGGGTCCGTTCCGGCGCGGGTTCTGGCGTAGTCCGATCCGTGGTCCGTGGCTCACGTCGGTGTTCGGCCTGGTGCTGCTGGTCGGCGTCACGATGCTGTTCGTGACCGGTCTGCTGTCCTACGCCGCCTACAACCCCGACCTTGATCGGGTCAACGACGAGACCCCCGATAAGGGCCTGCTGGGCTTCTACCTGTTCGCGTGGCCGACGCATCCCTACTGGCTGTACCGGCTCACCCAGGGCGTGCACGTCACGCTCGGCGTGGTGCTTATTCCCGTGCTGCTTGCCAAGCTGTGGTCGGTCATTCCGAAGCTGTTCGACTGGCCGCCGGTACGCAGCCCCGCCCGCGCCCTGGAACGGCTGTCGTTGCTGCTGCTGGTGGGCGGGGCGATCTTTGAGTTCGTGACCGGGATTCTCGACATCCAGCTCTACTACGTCTTCCCCGGCTCCTTCTACCCTCTGCATTTCTACGGCGCGTGGGTGTTCATCGCCGCATTCGTCGTCCACGTCGCCCTGAGGCTTGGCCGCATGACGGGTGCCCTGCGCTCGCGTAGTACGCGCACCGAACTGCGTACCGACCTCTCCCACACCAGGCCGGAGCCGCCAGACCCCGACGGACTGGTGGCAGTCACGCCGTCCGCGCCGACCATGACGCGGCGAGGTGCCCTGGGACTGGTCGGCGCCGGGTCGCTGGCTCTGCTGGCGGTCACGGTGGGGCAGAGTGTCGACGGTGGGCTGCGCCCGACCGCGCTGCTCGCCCCCCACAACCGCAACCCCGGCAGCGGGCCCAACGGCTTCCAGATCAACAAGACCGCCGCGGCAGTCGGCGTCTCCAGCGCGGATGTCGGTCCGAACTGGCGGCTGATGGTGCGCGGCGGCGGTCGCGAAGTGGTTCTCACCCGGGCCCAACTGCTGGACCTGCCGCAGCACGCCTCCGCGCTGCCGATCGCCTGCGTGGAGGGGTGGTCCACCGACGACCAGCAGTGGAGCGGGGTGCGGCTTGCCGACCTGGCCGCCCTCGTCGGCGTGCCCAATGCGGCGAACGTTCTGGTGGAGTCCGTGCAGCGCGGCGGCTCCTTCCGGTCCGCGGCCTTGGCAGACAACCAGATCCGCGACCCGCGGTCGCTTTTCGCGCTCCGGGTCAATGGGGCCGACCTCTCGCTCGACCACGGCTACCCCGCGCGCATCATCGTCCCGGCCAACCCCGGTGTGCACAACACCAAGTGGGTGCGCCAGCTGACCTTCGGGGCGTGACCGTGGCCTCTCTCGTCCGCTGGTACGGCGCACATCCTCTACACCTGCTCGCCCTCATCTGCTCCTTCGCCCTGGCGGCCTACGCCGCCGTGCGGCTGTTCGCCTTCCAGCCCGTCGGTGTGGCGATCTGGTTCGCCGGCGCGGCGATCGGCCACGACTTGATCCTGCTTCCCCTGTATTCACTCGCCGACCGGCCGGTCCAGTCCGTGCTGCGCCACCGCACCGGCGACCTGCCAGCAGTGCCCTGGATCACCTACCTGCGCGTTCCCGCGACCATCTCCGGTCTGTTGCTACTCGCGTGGTTTCCCCTGATCTTCAAAATGGTCAGCAGGTATCCGGCCGCCACGGGGCTGTCAGAGGATGTCTACCTCGGCCGCTGGCTGGCGATCACGGGCGTGCTGTTCGGTGCGGCAGCACTCGCCTTCGCCCTCCGGCTGCGCCGCGCTTGCCAGGCCACCGGCCCCGACGAGGAACGCCGCGCACCTCGCCACGGAGGCGAGAAGGGCAGATAGCGGCAGGGGACCGGGGTGATACGGCGACCTCGGATTTCTCGTCGGTAGAGTCGGCTACGCCGACGAGCCGCCAACCCGCGAACCCTGGATGAGCAGGAATAGCTTCCCCCGCCCATGCGTACCCGGCGCACGGGAACCTCGCGGCATCAGCTCAGCCGCGTAGGGGAGCGGTGGCCAATTCGGTGATGCCGACGTCGAACGGCACCCGGGCACTGAACCGGAGTTCGCGCGCGCGGGCGGGGGACGCGACGATGTGGCGGACGTCGCCGACCCGGAAATCGCCGGTCACGACGGGAGGTGGCCCGGCCATCGCGGTGCTCAGAGCCGTGGCCATCTCGCCGACCGTGTGCGGCGTTCCAGAGGCGATGTTGTACGCCCGCAGCCCGCCCGCGTTGCCGGTGGCTGCCAGTGCGGCGTCATTGGCCCGCGCCACGTCGGCGACGTGGACAAAGTCCCGCTGCTGACGGCCGTCTTCGAACACTGCCGGCGGGTCGCCCCGCTCCAGGGCTGACCGGAAGATCGCCGCGACCCCGGCGTACGGGGTATCGCGGGGCATCCGTGGCCCGTACACGTTGTGGTAGCGCAGCGCGATGACACTGCCGCCGCCGGCGTGCGCCCACGCGGCGGCGAGGTGCTCCTGGGCGACTTTGGTGGCCGCGTACCCGCTGCGGGGCTCCAAGGGTGCCGTTTCGTCAACGAGTTCGGTGATGAGATCGGTGCCGCAGGTGGGACATCGTGGATCGAAGCGGCAGGCGGTCAGGTCGGCGACGTTGCGGGGTCCGGGGCGGGTCGGGCCGTGCTCGGGGCAACGGTAGCCGCCTTCCCCGTACACGACCATCGAGCTGGCCAACACGAGCCGGTCGATGCCGGCGCGGGCCATGCCGGCGAGCAGTACGGCGGTTCCCAGGTCGTTGCAGCCCACGTACTCGGGTAGGTCCTGGAGGCTGGTGCCCATGCCGACCATTGCGGCGTGATGCACCACGGCGTCGACGCCGCGCAGCGCCCGGGCGACGGTCGTCGGATCACGGACATCACCCACCTGTACCCCGTCCACCGCGGGTGGCGCGTCGCCGTGCGCGGCCGGGTGCAGGCAGTCCAGCACGGTGACCAGGTGCCCGGCCAGCGTCAGCTCGGCCGCGACGTGGGAGCCGATGAACCCGGCACCCCCCGTGACGAGTACCCGCATGATCTCCTCCTCACCAGCTCAGCGTCGTGGTGGCGGCAATGAGAAGGGCCCAGCCGAGTTGCGCGGCGAGCCAGCCGCGCAGGGCGTTGACCGGCAGCGCCGCGGCGAGCGGCAGCAGCCACACCGTCCACGGTAGGTAGATCCGCTCGACCTCGCCCCTGGACATGTCTGAGAGGGTGGCGACGGCCATCGCCAGCAGCGACGCGGCGGGAAGCACCAGGAATCTGTCGGGTCGGGGGGCGCCGTCGCCGCGCCGGGTTCGCAGGATCCGGTGCAGCCGCGATAACCGCGGTAGGGCCGCGACCACGGCCGGTCCGGCGGCGACCGCCACCGCCGCGGGATTGGCGAACAGGAAGTAACCCCACGGCCGTTCCTGGTGAGCGGGCCCGTCGATCACCCGCCGGCTGGCCAGGTGCAGGCCGTCGAGCCACCAGAATCCCGCCGCGGCGAACGCCGCCACCACCGCACCGACCGTGATCGCCGCGACCAGAAGAGGTCTTATCCGGCGTCGGACCGCGACCACGGCAACCGCGAGGGGCGCGAGCAGGACCAGACCGTAGGACAGGAACAGGCATCCGCCAAGAGCCAGCCCGCCCAACCCGGCGAGCACGTCCCCCTCCCGGTCGAGACGCCCCGCGGCGTGCGCGAGCGCGCAGATCCCGACGGCGCTCACCCCGGTGAAGATCGCGTCAGCGCTTGTGGCGATCCACAACGCGACCGGGGCGGCGACGACGAAAGGCGCCGCCGCTCTGGCCCGTTGCTCGCCGGCGAGTAACCGCGTGGTCGACAGCACGGCCGGCGCGGCGGCGGCGCCGGTCAGTACGCATAGCGCGGCCGCCCAGCCCGGCTGGGGCAGGCCCACCCGGGACAGCAGGACGAACAGCAGCGTCACCAGCGGCGGGTGGCCGGAGACGTGCGTGGTCCACAGCGGTCCGTGGCCGATGTCGACGATGTGCCAGGTGAAGGTGCGCAGGTATGCGCCGATGCCCTGCACGCGCGCCACGTCGTGCAGGTACTCGGTGTGGTCCGTCAGCGGTCTGGCGACGGCGGCCGGCCCGGCCACGAGCGCCAAGGCGAGCGCCCAGACCGCCGCGCCGACGTAAGACACTCCCAGCAGGCGCCGCCACGGTAGGACCCGGCTGAGCCGAAACCCGTAAGACAACACCCCGGCCGCCACGGCGAGCGCAGCGGCCAGCCACGCCGACAGGTGCCATTCGTAGCTTCCCCTGACCGGGTACGTGTTGCCCAGGTACAGTCGGCCGCCGTGGTGGCTCAGCCACAGCCCGCCCAACGCGGCGCTCCCGACGAGTAGAACAGCTACCCCGATGGCCACCCCCGAGGCGCCCCACGGAAATGAGACCCGACTGAAGAACCGTGTATGGGAAGGAACTCGTTCCTTAGCCACATCGGCCACGCCTCAACCATAGGCAGTGGACCGGTCTCGGGAGCGGCCACGCTCGGGGTTCTTAAGACCTGGTTGGGGGACGTTGGCGGGCGCGCCGCAGTAGCGTTGTTAGGCATGACCGACGTGGTTCTGCCCTGCCTCGACGAGGCCGCCGCGTTGCCCTGGGTGCTCTCGCGCATCCCGGCCGGATACCGGGCGATCGTGGTCGACAACGGCTCCAGCGACGGCTCGCCGGAGATCGCCGCCCGGTGCGGTGCCACAGTCGTACCCGCCCGGCCGCGCGGATTCGGCGCAGCCGCGCACGCCGGTCTGGAGGCGGCAACCGCCGACGTCGTGTGCTTCCTCGACGCCGACGGCTCGCTCGACCCGGCCCAGCTTCCCCGCGTCGTCGACCCGGTCCGCGCCGACGACGCTGACCTCGTACTCGGCCGCCGCCGTCCCACCAACCGACGCGCCTGGCCGCCGCACGCACGAGTCGCCAACGCGGTACTCGCCAGGCGGCTGCGCCGGACCACCCGGGCGCAAGTGCACGACATCGGGCCGATGCGCGCCGCCCGGCGCACGGCGCTGCAGGGCCTCGACCTGGTCGACCGGCGCTTCGGTTACCCCTTGGAAATCGTCATCAAGGCCGCGCAGGCCGGCTGGCGTATCACCGAGGTCGACGTGGACTACGCACCCCGCGCCGGGGGCGGCCGGTCGAAGGTGACCGGGACGGTACGCGGAACCGTGCGCGCCGTCCGCGACATGGCGAAGGTGCTGCACGAGTGAGGATTCAGCTTCTCGTGCTGGCCAAGGTTCCGATGCCGGGCCGGGTGAAGACCCGGCTCTGTCCGCCCTGTTCGCCCGAACAGGCAGCCGCTGTCGCGGCGGCCGCGCTTACCGATACGCTCGACGCGGTCAGCGCGACCCCGGCGGTACGCCGGATTCTTGTTATCGATGGACGATGGGTCGTTTCCGCCGACTGGGTGATCGTGCCCCAGCGAGGCGACGGGCTCGGACAGCGACTGGCGCATGCGTACGCTGATACCGCGCTTCCGGGCATCGCGACGGTCCTGGTGGGCATGGACACCCCGCAGTTGAACCGAGGGCATCTGGCGGCGGTGGCCGCCGCGCTCGACGCCAGCGACGCCGTACTCGGCCCCGCCGCCGACGGCGGATGGTGGGTGCTTGGGCTGCGCAACCCTGTGCACGGCGCCGCGCTGGCTTCGGTCCCGATGTCGTCGGCGCATACCGGGCTGTGCACCACCGCGGCCCTGAAGGCACGTGGCCTGACGGTAGGACGGGCGGCCACCCTGACCGACGTCGACACCGCTGCCGACGCGCGGACTGTCGCCACCGCATGCCCCGGCAGCCGGTTCGCGGCGGCCGTGTCAGCCCACATCCCGCGATGACGGGTCTGTGAGCGCCACCGTTCTGCACGGCGCGGCGCTGCGCAGGGTTGAGCAATCGCTCGATCCTGGTACGCGGGGCGGTGGACGGGCCATTCGAAGGCGTAGGTGGCGGCGCTTCTGACCTTGTCCGGGCCGTCCAGGCGGTCAAGCGCCGTGCCGACGGCGCGGGGGGCGACCTGGGTGGTGCTCATCGTTGCTCCCCTGCCAGTTCGAGGAGGGTACTGACGAT
>JAOPWA010000291.1 GCA_025965915.1 Dactylosporangium sp.
TCGTCTACATCCGCACGCTCGTCTCCGGCGGCAAGGGGGCCGAGTCGGGTCGGTCGATAGAGACCGCTACCAACACCGGCCAGTACCTTTAGCGATACGTACGTCGACGGGGCGGCAGGCAACTGCCGCCCCGTCGACGTATCCATTTGAAGATCCAATATGGTGTGGTCCGCCCGGCCTCACCGTCCGCTCGGTCGACACTTCGAATCGTCACCGACAGCAGCGGCATCGGCGTTGCCTGGCGGCCGTCGCCGCCCTGCCTCGCGATCTTCGCCACTGCTATACGAAAGCGTGGTGCCCAGGGGCGCCTTTGGGCGTCTAGGGTTGGAGCATGAGCGTGCGGCGGGTAATGGGCACCGAGATCGAGTACGGCGTATCGGTGCCGGGACAACCGGGTGCGAACCCGATGGTCACCTCGTCGCAGGTGGTCAACGCCTACGGCGCGCGGCCCGAGCTCACGAGGGGAGGCCGGGCCAGATGGGACTACGAGGAGGAGTCGCCGCTTCGTGACGCCCGCGGCTTCAGCTACTCCGGCGCCCTTTACGATCCCGCTGAGGCGCTTGCCGACGAGGACCTCGGTCTCGCCAACGTGATACTGACCAACGGTGCCCGCCTGTACGTCGACCACGCCCACCCCGAGTACTCCACGCCTGAGGTGACCAATCCGCGGGACGTGGTGCTGTGGGACAAGGCGGGGGAGCGGGTGATGGCTGAGGCGTCACGGCGGGCGGCGACCATTCCCGGTTCCCATGTCATCCACCTGTACAAGAACAACACCGACAACAAGGGCGCCAGCTACGGTGCGCACGAAAACTATCTGATGCGTCGGTCGACGCCGTTCTCCGACATCGTGGTGCACCTGACACCCTTCTTCGTCACCCGCCAGATCGTCTGCGGCGCCGGCCGGGTGGGCATCGGGCAGGACGGCTCCACGCCCGGCTTCCAGATCTCGCAGCGCGCCGACTTCTTCGAAGTCGAGGTCGGGCTGGAGACCACGCTCAAGCGACCCATCATCAACACCCGCGACGAGCCGCACGCCGACGCCGACAAGTACCGCCGGCTGCACGTCATCATCGGCGATGCCAACCTCTCCGAGATCTCCACCTACTTCAAGGTCGGTGCCACCTCGCTGGTGCTGGCGATGATCGAGGAGAAGGCGCTACCCGGTGACCTCGGCATCGCCGACCCCGTCAGCGAGCTCAAGGCCGTCAGCCACGACCCGTCGCTCAAGCACCTCATCCGCATGCGTGACGGGCGGCGGCTGACTGCGCTGGACATCCAGTGGGCGTTCTACGAGCGGGCCCGTGCCTTCGCTGAAGCCCGCCGCGGTGAGGACTCCACCGAGGAGATCACCTTTGACGTGCTCGACCGGTGGGAGAGCATCCTCGACCGCCTTGGCCGCGACCCCGGGTTGTGTGCCGACGAACTGGACTGGGTGGCGAAGCTGCGCCTGCTGGAGGGCTACCGCGAGCGGGAGTCGCTCGGGTGGGCGTCACACAAGCTGCAACTGGTCGACCTGCAGTACTCCGACGTGCGACCGGAGAAGGGCCTCTATCACCGCCTGGTCGCCCGTGGGTCCATGAAGACACTGTTCGACGAGGATGAGGTACGCCGGGCGATGGTCGAGCCACCCGACGACACCCGGGCCTACTTCCGCGGTCGGTGTCTGGCCCAGTACGCCTCCGAGGTGGTCGCGGCGAGTTGGGACTCGGTCATCTTCGACATCGGCAGGGAGTCGCTGGTCCGAGTGCCGATGATGGAGCCGGAACGGGGGACCAAGAAGCACGTGGGCGCACTGTTCGACCGCTGCGCCAGCGCCAAGGACCTGCTTGAGGCGATCACCTCCGGGTAACGTCGGAGGATCGCGGTACGTTGGCACGCACAAGAAGGCACGCACCGGCAGTGTGCTAGAGGAGGCCCAGCATGGCAACTCGTGAACCCGGCGGACAGTCGCAGTCCGGCCGCTCTCGCCGTGACGAAGAGATCGACGAGGCGCCGGCCCCTGAGGCCAGTGCCGAGGTGGCTGAGCGTCACGAACAGTTGAGCGAGGACGTCGACGACCTGCTCGACGAAATCGACTCCGTCCTGGAGGAAAACGCGGAGGAATTTGTCAGGGGGTACGTCCAGAAAGGCGGACAGTAAGGCATATGCCCGTTCCAATCGGATCGGACATGGTGTATTGCCCGCAAGGTGGACGCAACCTTCCTTCCTCCCAGTTGCACCGTAATCGCTGTCGCAGCAGCGGCGGAATAGGCAGCTGCGGCAAGCCATGCCATAACGAGCGCGGCAGAGAGGCGAGCAGCGACTATACGGCGGAACTCGGGATTACCACCTGAGACGTCGCCACCGCATCGGCCAGAAAGCGTAGGACGGAATTCTGGCCGAGTCGGGCGGCGTCTGCGCGATCTG
Organism: Dactylosporangium sp.; assembly: GCA_025965915.1. Classification (GTDB taxonomy): domain Bacteria; phylum Actinomycetota; class Actinomycetes; order Mycobacteriales; family Micromonosporaceae; genus Planosporangium. The sequence continues at coordinate 2,410 of JAOPWA010000291.1, forward strand.
CGGCATGTCCGACCCGAAAATGTTGACCACGATCATGTGTTCGGTAACGTACGTGGCGTTCTCTGCTTCAACCGCGGGGTGGCCTGGAGCAGTTCATGCACGACGTCCTGCACCTGAGCAAGGCGACCAGTTACCTGAAAGGAACCACGTGGCAGCGGGTCTTGATCCATCCGGGCGCCTACCGGCTGTGTTCACCACGCCGGGCTCTTCGTCGTTCACCGAGTTCCTGAGCCTCGCCGCGCCGGAACTGCTGCCCGGGCGGCGCCTGCTCCCCGCTGGCGCGTCCGCCGATCTCCTACCGCACGCGACCACGATCGTTGCGCTCACCTGCGCCGAGGGCGTGGTGATGGCCGGAGACCGCCGGGCCACCATGGGCAACCTCATCGCGAGCCGCGACATCGAGAAGGTCTTCGCCGCAGACGCGTACTCGCTGGTCGGCATCGCGGGCACCGCGGGCGTCGGCATCGAGTTGATGCGGCTGTTCCAGGTCGAGTTGGAGCACTACGAGAAGATCGAGGGCGCGATGCTCTCGTTGCACGGCAAGGCCAACAGGCTGGCGACGATGATCCGCAACAACCTTGGCGCGGCGTTGCAGGGGTTGGCGGTGATTCCGCTGTTCGCGGGCTTCGACGTGGACGCCGAGGACGCCAGCCACGCCGGACGCATCTTCAGCTTCGACATCGCAGGCGGCGTCTACGAGGAGAAGGGCTACGACGCCATCGGCTCCGGTTCGCTGTTTGCCAAGTCGTCGCTCAAGAAGAGGTTTCGTGCGGGCGGCACGGTCGACGTGGCCGTCCGGCTGGCGATGGAAGCGCTGTACGACGCCGCCGACGACGACACCGCCACCGGTGGCCCCGACCTGATCCGCAAGGTCTTCCCCGTCGTGATGGTCGCGACCGCAGAGGGCTCGCGGCGGCTCACCGATGAGGAGTCGGGGGCGGTGGCCGAGGCCGTGATCCGCGGCCGGACGGAAAACCCGGGCGGCTGACGCCCACCTCAGTCCCTAAGCCGACGATCGCCAGAAGGAGACGCAAGCCACCGTGGCCATGCAGTTCTACGCTTCGCCCGAGCAGATCATGCGGGATCGCTCCGAGTACGCCCGCAAGGGCATAGCCCGCGGTCGCAGCGTCGTCGTGCTTACCTACGAGGGCGGGGTGCTCTTCGTCGCCGAGAACGTGTCGACTGCCCTGCACAAGGTAAGCGAGATCTACGACCGCATCGGGTTCGCCGCCGTCGGGCGGTTCAACGAGTTCGAGAACCTTCGCGCCGCCGGGGTACGCCTGGCCGATCTGCGCGGATACTCCTACGACCGCCGGGACGTCACCGCCAGGGCGCTCGCCAACGCGTACGCCCAGACCCTCGGGTCGATCTTCACCGAGCAGTCGAAGCCGTTCGAGGTGGAGATCTGTGTCGCCGAAGTCGGCTCGCAGCCGGAGCGCGATGAGCTCTACAGGTTGACCTATGACGGATCGGTGCAGGACGAACCCGGCACGATCGCCATGGGCGGGCAGGCGGACGCCATTTCGCAGGTGTTGCGGGCCCGGCACAGCCCTGAAATGTCCCTGCGCGACGCGGTGCGTCTCGCGATGGAGTCGTTGGCCAGTGTCGGCGGCGAGGGTGGCCAGCCGCGCCAGTTGGAAGCCGGTCAGCTCGAGGTGGCGGTGCTCGACCGTCGCCGCCCCGGGCGTACGTTCCGGCGGATCACAGGCGCGGCGCTCGACCCGTTGCTCGCCCCCGACGGCACTGCTGGTGAGAAGGGCGGCGAGCCCGCTGAGAAGGCCGACGACGGGCCGAAGATCGCCGAGCCGGGTAGCTCTCCGGCGGACAAGTCCCCAGGCGGTGTGGACCCCCTCGCCGACGGCGAGGATTGATCCTCGCGCCTGTCAGGTGCGTGACGATGCCCGGTTCCCTCGCGGGGAGCCGGGCATCACCAATGGGCGCGCCGGTGGCGGAGCGGTCAGGCCGGCGGGTCGGCCGGAGCCCGCTGGGGTGGCGCCAGTAGCCCGCGGTCGCTGTTGAGGAACTCGGCATCGCGGATGGCGACCGCGCGGGCGAGTTCGGTGACCCGCTGTTCGCTTTCGCGAAGCCGCAGGTAGACGTTGATGACCGCGAACACGAACGCCACGATCAGCGCGTAGAGCAGCAGATCAGCGCCACGGCCGACGCCGAAGACGTGCTGGGCCACCCAGGTGGTGGCCTCGGGGCGCAGCACCGCGATCGCGTTCAGGAGCAGGAAAGCGATGAACGCGAGGCGTTTGCCGGCCTGCATACGTACGCCGTGCTGGCCGCGCACGAACATGATCAGGAAACCGAGGACCGCGACCAGTAGGACCGCCTGAATCATGAGTTTCATGCCGCTACTTCCCGCGCCGTGACATCGATACGTCGAAGAGGATATTGATGCCATTGATCAGGGACTGGCCCTTGGCCCGAGAGTAGTCGGTGTAGAGGATCGTCACCGGGCACTCCACGACGCGCCAGGGTGACCGGGCGAGTACCGTGGCGATCTCGGAGGCGTGGGCCATCCCGTTGTGGGTGATGCGCAGTTGGTCGGCCGGGCCGCGCCCGAACACGCGCAGACCGTTGTGCGCGTCGGTCAGCTTCAGCCGGCGGGCGGTCGGGCTCAGGGCGACGACGGTACGCAGAACGACGCGCTTGATCCACGGCACGGTTTCGGGGTTTTCGAGGAAGCGCGAACCGAGCACCACGTCGGCCACGCCCGAGCGGGCCACGTCGAGCATCGCGACGACGTCCTGGACGCGATGCTGCCCGTCGGCGTCGAAGCTGACGAAGTACTGGCTGCCGGTGCGCGCCAGCGCGTAGCGCAGACCCGTCTGCAGCGCCGCGCCCTGTCCCATGTTGATGGGATGGCGGACGAGGTGGGCCCGGGTGCCGAGGATCTCCTGAGCGGAGTTGTCGGAGCTGCCGTCATCGACGCACACGACGTTGGGGAAGATCGCCAGAACGTTGTCCAGGACGCCGGCGATCACCTTTTCCTCGTCGTAGACGGGGATGATGATCCACACATCCTCGTTGCCCTGGACCACCCGTTCACCCTCTCAAGACATATGCCGCGGCGATGATACCGGCGGTGCCGTCGCCGCATTCACTCAGACCAGCGGACGCACGAGCCGCCAGTATGCCCGCATGAAAGCGTTGAGCGGCCCAACCACGGCGGGCAGCTCGATCGCGTTCGTGTCGAGCCGGTCGGTCAGTAGCCGCATCCACTCCCGGTCGGGGAGTGTGCGCTCGGCCTGCAGCAGTCGCCGTCGTCGCCGGATGTGGCCGGCGTGGCCGAGTAGCCACCGCCAGCTGCGCAGCTTGGCCCGCAGCCAGCCCTGTTTGGCGGCGAGGGCCACCATGCCCAGTTCGAGTCCGATCAGTGCGGGCGAGAGCAGCAGCAGCGCCCGCCAACCCCAGAGCGTGGCCAGGAACATGAGCCGGTTTCGTTCGATCAGGTAGAACTTGAACTCGTTGCGGGAGAACTCGTATCGGTGCACGGCGACCGCGTCGGGCACGTAGACCACGCGCAGGCCGCGCCGCCACACCCGCATCGACAGCTCGGTGTCCTCGTGGTAGGCGAAGTACTCCACGTCGAACCCGCCCAGATCCTCCCACAGCGCCCGGCGCATCAGCTGACAGGCGCCGCTGGCGACGGCGACGTCGACCGGCTCGCCGCCCACCTCGGGCTCGCCCATCCGCCCGGCCCAGGTCAGCCCGAGCACGTGGACCGGGTTGCCGGCGGAGTTGATGAGCCTTGGGTCGTCGGCCAGGCGCACGCTACCCCCGGCGATGCCGACGCCCGGGCGGGTGGCCTCGTCGACCAGCCGGGCGAGCGTGGTGGGCTCGACGACCGCGTCGCTGTTGATCAGCGCGATGTAATCGCCGGTCGCCACCCGAGCGCCGGCGTTGCAGCCGCCGGCGAAACCCAGGTTCTCGCCGGGACGTACGACGCTGACGCCGGTCAGCGGTTCGAGGATCTCGACGTCGTCGTTGGTGCACCCGTTGTCGACGATTACGACACCGACGGCCACCTTCTCGGAGGCCAGCAGCGCTTCGACGCAGCGGCGCAGCCACGGCTCAGCCTTCCACGCGAGGACGACGGCGCTGACCCGTGGCAGCACCTTGCCCTCCCCATCCGTGGTCATCCTCGACTCCTGTCGGTCCCCGCACTCTGCGAATGGTCAGAGTAGCGGCATTCGCGCGTCAGACGCGGAGCCGGCCAGCTGTATTGCTACATTAAGACAATGGGTAACACAAATCGCGTGGTGCCGTGTGGTGCCGGGCTGTCGCGGGAGCCCCGATGGTGATAATGGTCGATCCCGCATCGCCGGTTCCACCGTACGAGCAGGTGCGCTCCCAGATCGTCGCACTGGCCAGGGACGGACATCTGTCAGCGGGCACCCGGTTGCCCACCGTCCGGCAGCTCGCCGCCGACCTCGGCCTCGCGGTCAACACGGTGGCGCGGACCTACCGTGAGTTGGAGTCGGCCGGGCTGGTCGAGACCCGGGGCCGGCATGGCACGTTCGTCACCCACCTGGCCGGCGGGGTGCCAGCCGAGGCCGAGCGGCTCGCGGCCCGGTACGCCGAGGAGACCCGTCGATTGGGCCTGGACCCGGCGCAGGCGCTGGGTCTCGTCCGCGCGGCGCTCGGCCAGCCCGAACCGGGGCTCAGCGCGCGCGGTTGACACCGCTGGCACAGGAGGCGGCCGGGCGTCCTGAGGATCAGGGGCGAGTCGCGAGCATGTGCGGAAGGGCATGCTCGAGCATCGCCCGCCAGTGGGGTAGCGGCGGCATGCCGGCGACGGCCCACCGGTCGTGCGCGAGAACGCTGTAGGCGGGTCGGCGCGCCGGCCGCAGGAACCGGTCACTGGTCGTCGGGCGGATCCGGTCGGGGTCCAGTCCTGCGCCGGCGAAGACGGCCTGCGCCAGTTCGTACCAGGTCGTCTCGCCGGACGCGGTGCCGTGGTAGATCCCCGGCGGGGCGTCCGCCCGCAAGCCCAACTCGGTCAGGTGTTCGGCCAGCGCGTACGACCAGGTGGGCTGGCCCCGCTGGTCGTCCACCACGTCGAGGTACTCACGTTCGGCGGCCAGCCGCAGCATCGTCGCCACGAAGTTGTTCCCGTGCGCGCCGTACATCCACGCCGAGCGGACGACATGGGCGCCTTCGGCCAGCGCCGCCTGCTCACCGACGAGCTTGCTCTGGCCGTATGCGTTGACCGGATCGGCCGGGGCGTCTTCAGCGTACGGTTGGGCCGCGTCGCCGCCGAAGACGTAATCGGTGGACAGGTGCAGCAGCCTGGCACCGGCGTCACGGCACGCCCTGGCGAGCACCCCGACGGCGGTGCCGTTGACCGCGAGCGCCTCGTCGTAGGCGTCCTCGGCGCCGTCCACGTCGGTCCAGGCGGCCGCGTTGACCACGACGTCGTGACCGGTTACGGCGGCGCGTACGGCGTGCGCGTCACCCAGGTCGAGGTCGGCGCGGGTCAGGGCGGTGACGGCAAGGCCCCGTTGTCCGAGCGCCTTGACGACGTCCTGGCCGAGCATCCCGCCGGCGCCGGTGACCAGCCACCGTGTCACGGTGTGGCACCCGCACTCTCGGGCTCGATCACGCTCGTCGTCGACGTGCCAGGGCGGCCCTCGCCGCGGAGGCTTGCCGCGAAGTGGGAGCGGATGAACCGGGCGGTGCCGGTGCCGGGGGACGTCACAACGCGGGAGTCTATCGGATCAACGGTACTCAGCAGTTTCGAATTGGCGGTGCCGGTGAGCGGGCAGACCGCTCACGCCCTGCCCTGCCACGCAGCCGCGAACGGCCGCCCGTGACCGGGCCGTGACGCTACCCGCCGGAAAACAGCTGTGATCCACGGGGAATGGATACGGCGGGAATGGGTTCCAGGCGGCTAATGTCTTTCCATGGACCGGCGCATCTTCGGACTGGAGACCGAGTACGGGGTCACCTGTACCTATCGCGGGCAGCGGCGGCTGTCCCCGGACGAGGTGGCGCGTTACCTATTCCGTCGGGTCGTGTCGTGGGGCCGTTCGAGTAACGTGTTCCTGCGCAACGGCGCGCGGCTGTATCTCGACGTTGGCTCGCATCCGGAGTACGCGACTCCGGAGTGCGACTCTGTTCCCGATCTGGTCATGCATGACCGCGCCGGCGAGCGAATCCTCGAGGGCCTTCTCGTCGACGCCGAGAAGCGCTTGCATGACGAGGGCATCGCGGGCGAGATCTATCTGTTCAAGAACAACACGGACTCGGCCGGCAACTCCTACGGCTG
>JAOPWA010000293.1 GCA_025965915.1 Dactylosporangium sp.
CCGCATCGCCGTCCAGTCCGGACCGTAGCCTCGATAGGGCGACATACAGCCAGCTGGAGGAAGAGTGAGCGAGTATCGGGCGGGCTTCGCCTGTTTCGTGGGACGGCCGAACGCCGGCAAGTCCACCCTGACCAACGCGCTGGTCGGGCAGAAGATCGCCATCACCTCCAGCCAACCGCAGACGACCCGCCACACAATTCGCGGGGTGGTGCACCGCCCCGACTCCCAGCTCGTACTCGTCGACACGCCGGGGCTGCACCGGCCGCGCACGCTGCTCGGCGAGCGCCTGAACGATCTCGTACGCGAGACCTGGAGCGAGGTTGACGTGATCGGCCTCTGCCTGCCGGCCAACGAGGAGATCGGGCGGGGTGACCGGTTCATCGCCGGTGAGATCGCCTCGCTCAAGGCGACCGTCATCGCCGTCGTCACCAAGGCCGACCTGGTCGACCGGGCCAAGCTGGCCGAGCGGCTGGTACAGGTCAGCAAGCTGGGCGAGTTCGCCGAGATTGTGCCGGTCAGCGCGGTCTCCGGGGCGCAGATCGACACGCTGACCGACGTGATGACGCGCTACATGCCCGAGTCGCCGCAGCTCTACCCGGATCACATGATCACCGATGAGCCCGAGAATGTCCTGATGGCGGAGATGATCCGCGAGGCGGCCCTGGAAGGCGTGCGAGAGGAACTGCCGCACTCGATCGCCGTGCTCATCGAGGAGGTGCAGCCCGAGGAGCGGATCACGAAGGTGTACGCCGACATCTACGTGGAGCGCCCGAGCCAGAAGGCGATCGTGATCGGGGCGGGCGGCAGCCGGCTCAAGGATGTCGGCAGCCGGGCCCGGGCGCAGATCGAGGATCTGCTGGGCACCCGGGTCTACCTGGACCTGCACGTGCGGGTGGCCAAGGACTGGCAGCGCGACCCGAAGCAGTTGCGCAAGCTGGGCTTCTGAAGCTGGCCTTCTGAGCAGCGCGAATACGATGTTCCCATGACCGGTTTCCGTGGCAAGCTCACCCGCGACGACGCGGTGGTGCTGCGCGTCCAGAAGCTGGGCGAATCAGACCGGATCGTAACGATGCTGACCCGCCGTCACGGCCGGGTCAGAGCGGTCGCCAAGGGTGTGCGCCGCACCTCCTCCCGCTTCGGTGCCCGCCTCGAACCGTTCGGCCACATCGACGTGCAGTGGATGGAGGGCCGCAGCCTGCACGTGGTGAGCCAGGTGGAGGGCGTCGACCTGTACGGCAAGCGGATCTTCGGCGACTACCCCCGCTACACGGCGGCCAGTGCGATCGCGGAGGCAGCCGAGCGGCTCACCCCGATCGAGCACGATCCGTCGCTGCGGATGTTCCTGCTCACCATCGGCGCCCTGCGGACCCTGGCAGCCGGCGAGCACACGGTGTCGCTCGTGCTGGACGCGTACCTGCTGCGGGCGCTCGGGCTCGCCGGGTGGGCCCCGGCGCTTCGCGAGTGCGCCGTCTGTGGCACCCGGGGCGACCACCGGGCCTTCTCCGTACCGGCGGGGGGTTGTGTCTGTTCCGACTGCCGACCACCCGGCGCCGCCCGTCCGGCGCCCGCCACGCTCGCGCTGATGTCCGCTCTCGCCGAGGGAGACTGGGGGACCGCCGACGCCAGCGAGCCGGCCCCGCGCAACGAGGCCAGTGGCCTGATCGCGGCGCATCTGCAGTGGCATCTGGAGCGCGGGCTACGCTCGCTGCCGTTGGTTGATCGATCAGGAAAGGACCCCGTGTGATCCGGCGCCCCTCCTACCGCCCTCCCTCGCGACACCCGTCCGGAGCGCGCCCGCCGGCTCTACCGGCCGAGGTCGTACCGCGGCACGTGGCGATCATCATGGACGGCAACGGGCGGTGGGCCAAGCAGCGGGGGCTGCCTCGCACCGCCGGCCACACGGCCGGTGAGGCCGCGCTCTTCGACGTGATCGAGGGCGCGCTGGAGATGGGGATCAGGAACGTCAGCGCGTACGCGTTCTCGACCGAGAATTGGAAGCGCTCCCCGGACGAGGTGCGCTTCCTGATGAACTTCAACCGTGACGTCATCCACCGCCGGCGCGACGAGTTCCACGAGATGGGTATCCGGGTGCGCTGGGCCGGGCGCCGGCCGCGGTTGTGGCGCAGCGTGATCTCGGAGTTGGAGTACGCCGAGCAGTTGACCCGTGACAACACCGAACTGACGTTCACGATGTGCGTCAACTACGGCGGTCGGGCCGAGATCGCCGACGCGGCGGCGAAGCTCGCGGCCGACGTCGCTGCCGGCCGGATCAAACCCGACAAGATCAACGAGAAGGTGTTCGCCCGCTACCTCGACGAGCCGGACCTGCCCGACGTGGACCTGCTCATCCGCTCATCCGGGGAGAAGCGCATCTCGAACTTCATGATCTGGCAGGCGGCGTACGCGGAGTTCGTCTCGCTCGACACCCTCTGGCCCGACTTCGACCGGCGCCACCTGTGGTACGCCTGCGAACTGTACGCACAGCGGGACCGGCGCTTCGGCGGCGCCCTGCCCAACCCGGTGTCCCCGGAGACCGCGGCGCTGCCCGGTTAGCGAAGACCGGAAGGTGCCCCCTCCTTCCGGGAGTCGTGGGCTAATGGTCGGCGCAGCAGGGCGTGGAGTTCTTGAGCTCGAACGGTGCCAGTGATTCCTCGGGCGCCGGACGGGTTACCAGCGTCAGTCGCCCGTCCTTCCACATCGGGCGGACGTAGTCCAGCGTGTGCAGGATCGTCTCGGGTGCCGCGTCCGCCCCACCGAGCATGACGACCTGTTCGATGGCGCTGCGTTCGATCACCTCTGCGACGGTGAGGCTGCCGGTCAGCAGGTCGACGCCCGGATAGTGGACGGCGCGGCCGGCGCTGCGGGCCTCGTGTTCGGCCGCCGCGAGCCTCGCCCCGTCATTGTCCTGTGCCTCGGGTGGCCAGAGATGTTCCCCCGTTTGTGAGGAGGGCGCCCCTGTACCCGCATGCGCAGTAAGAGGGGCGCCCTCCTCACCAAGAAGGGAAATCGACACCGCCACGTGCGGGTGCGGCGCATAGATCAGGTGCGTACACGCGATGAGCCCGGCCGGGTGTCCGAGCCGGTGCACGAGATCATGCAGCCAGTGCTCGGCCGCCTCAATCGAGTCGTGGTCCAGGTCGAGGCCGGCGACGCGGCCCGCGGTAGCAGGACCGACGACGCGGCCCGCCGTGCGGGCCGCGTCGTCGGCGACGGTGCGGTTCATCAGTGGGTCAGAACCCAGATCGGGTTGGTGTAGAACCAGAGGTCCTTCCACGGGTCGGCGTCACCGAGCACGTCGGCGGCCGGGCCCTGCGGGTCGACAGCCGCGCCCATCAGGCCGGGCGCGCTGCGGTTGCCGTCGGTACCGCGGATGCGGAAGTACTTCGCCCCGTCCATCTTGGGCAGGCGGAACACGAACTCGCGCCCGTTGTCGGCCGGGGTGACCTCGAACGACTGCACGACCTTGGTGTTCGGCGCCTTGAACGTGTCCCGGTCGGCGACCGGTCCGGTCACATCACCGACGATGACGTCGATGCGCTTGAGCTGGGGGAGGTACTGCGCCCAGTTCGCCTCCTGCGGCAGCCCGATCCGGATGCGTACCTCCACGTCGGAGCCGCGCTTTGCCTGCAGGGTGCTGCCCAGCGTGCCACGGGACCCGCCGGCACGCACCGACACGTCGAGGCTGTCCAGGAGGCGGCCGTGGTCGACCCAGATCCGGCCGGCCCGGATGCCGTCCATCACGGCCGCGTACGAGTGGGACGCCGCGCCGACGTGGGTACGGCTGTAGAAGCCGGGCCAGAAGTCGCCGTTGCCGAGGTTGACCCCGCCGGAGTACACCGGGTCGTTGTAGAAGCCGTTCGTGTTGAAGTCGCTGCCCGGGCCGCGGGTGGAGGTGTCGCCGTACACCGAGTGCGAGTCGGAGTTGGCCGTGATCCACCAGGCCTTGCCCTCGGCGAGCAGGCTGTCCCACAGGCCGCCGACGGTGGCGGTCATCCAGTCGAAGCCGCCCCAGGTGATGTAGCTCTCCAGCGGGTACCCGGGGAACGAGTCAGGACCCGGCTTGTTGTCGTAGTAGCCGCGACCCGAGCCCGGGCCGAGCGGGGCCTTGATGCCGGCCGCCTGGTGACCGGGCGCGCCCTCCATGCCGACGGCGATGCGCGGCTGGGCGTCGCGCCAGCCACGGATCTCGTGCGGCGAGTCGATGCCCTTGCGTGCCGGGTGGTTGGCCAGGAACAGCGCGTCCTGTACCCGCTTGCGGTTGACCGCGTCGGCGAGGAAGTTGACGCCCGCGATCGCGAGCGCCTCGTTGGCCGGGCTGGAACCGCTCGCCTTCTTGACGGAACCGTCGAAGGAGTTCTCGAACTCCTTCAGGACCGCCACCTCGTCCTTGCCCGGGTGCACGAAGACCGTGCCGTGCTCGGCGGACGGGATGTTCCACTCCAGACCCTGGAAGACGAGCATGTCCTGGTGCAGGTCACGGGCGCGCCGGATGTCCGGGTTGACCTTCTCGACGCCGATCTTGGCGTGCTGGTCGGTGCCGTGGTCGGTGATGACCATCCAGTCCAGGCCGTTCGCGCTGGCGTGGTGCACGTGGTCAGAGACCCGGTACTGCGCGTCCGGGCTGTACTGGGTGTGGATGTGGTGGTCACCGGCCAGCCACAGGTAGCCGTCGCGCTTGTCGCCTTGCTGGCCCTCGTCGGCGTGCGCAGCCTGCGGCCCACCGAACGCGCCGGCCACGGTGCCGCCGAACGCTCCGGCCGCAGCCGCGCCCGCACCGACAATGCCGGCCCGTCGCAGGAAGCCGCGGCGCGACACCTCGGAGGGGGACAGCTCGCTGTCGGGAATGGACGCGTCGAGTACCGGCGGAACCTCGCCCGGTAAGTCGTGGCTGTGGTCGTGCGGGTGGCTGTGTCCCATTGCTGCTCCGTTCAGCTGGTAGCGCGTGATCACGCGCAACTCACAGCCGCACCCTCGCGAAGCTGGGCGAACAGAACGTGGCAACGACGCGGGGCCAACGTGAACAGCCAAGGACGTATGCGCACCTGTGCATCACATGAGGAGGCGAAATGCGCCGGCCGCGAGGCTGGTGCCGATCGCGACCGCGGCGACACCGACCGCGCCCGCGACGAGGGCGGCGTCGGCGGCGGTGAACCGTTGCGGGCGGGCGACGGATCGCGGGAGGTGGGAGTCGAAGCCGCGCGCGTCCATTGCGGTCGCGAGCCGGGTGCCGCGCCGGATCGCCCCGACCAGCAGTCCGAACATGGTGGAGGCGAACAGCCGCACCCGGGCGACCGGGTTGCGCCCGGCGTCGACCCCGCGGGCCCGGCGGGCCAACGTCAGCAGTTCCCACTCGTCGACGAGCAGCGGCACCAGCCGGAACGCGGCGAGCGCGCCGATCGCGAAGCGCGGCGGTACGCGTACCTGCTGGATGAGGGAGTCGGCCAGGTCGGTCGGGTCGGTGGTGGCGAAGACCACGAGGCCCGGCAGCGCCACGGCCCCGATGCGCAGGGCCAGGCCAAGGGCGGCTTCCAGACTGCCAGTGGTGAGGGCCAGCGGCCCGGCGTGCAGCAGCGTCGCACCGCCCCGATGCGTGGTGAAGAGCAGCGTGAATGCGAACACGATGACGGCGCTCGTCATCAGTGGCCACGACCTGCGAGCCAGGGCCCGGTACCGGATGCCGAACAGCGGCACCAACGCGAGTTCGAGCCCGATCGCGACCGCCGCGGTCACCGGGTCGACCGATGCCACCAGGATGAACGTGAGCAGCGCGCTCGCGGCGAGCTTCGCGGTCGGGTTGCGCCGGGCCAGGGGGGCGCCGGGGTCGGCCAGTGGTTCGAGAAGTCTCACGGGACCGGGACCGCCATCCGACCGTCGGCCAGCGTCACGCGGCGGTCGCCGAGCGCGTCGACCAGGTCGGCGTCGTGGGTCACCGCGACGATGCCGCATCCGGAGTCGCGCAACCCCGCCAGCAGGTCGACCAGTTCCCGCCACGTGCGCAGGTCCTGCCCGAACGTCGGCTCGTCAAGGATGAGCAGGTCCGGGGCGGTGGCGAGGGCGGTCGCCACGCTGAGCCGGCGCTGCTCGCCACCGGAGAGCGTGTACGGGTTTGCGGCGGCCAGCCGGTCCAGGCGCAGCCGGGGGAGCAGTTCGTCCACGATGGGCGCCGGGTCGAGACCGACGCGCAGCGGGCCGAGAGCGAGCTCGTCGCGTACCCGGTTGGTGACGAACTGGTGTTCGGGGTTCTGGAACACCGAGCCGATCCGGCTGGCGAGCGTGGCCGCGCGCCACCGGTGCGGCGGCACGGCTGGATCAGCCCGCGCGGTCACCCGCCCGGCGCTGGGCCGTAGCAGGCCACCGAGCAGCAGTGCGAGGGTGGACTTGCCCGAGCCGTTGGCGCCGAGGACGGTCAGTACCTCTCCCTCGCGTACCTCGGTATCCACCTCGGACAGTGCCGGGCGGGTGGCTCCGGGGTGCCGAAGCGTCAGCCGCTCGGCATGCAGCAGCGGCGCTCCCGCCGCCCGTCGCGCGCGGCGCTCCGCTGGGACGACCCCGGGAATCCACACCCCCTGGTCGGCCAGTGCGGCGCCGTGCTCGGCGAAAATCTTCTCCGGTACGCCGTCAGCCGCCACCCCGCCGCCGGGCGACAGGACAACGACCCGGTCGACGAGGGGTATGACGTCGGCGACGCGGTGCTCGACGAGGATCATCGTCGGGTCGACGGCCTTTAGGGCCTCCCGGACCTGCGCCGCACCGGCCGGGTCGAGGTTCGCGGTCGGCTCGTCGAGCAGGAGCAGCCCCGGGTTGAGCGCGAGTACGCCCGCGAGGGCCAGCCGCTGCTGCTCGCCGCCGGACAGCGCGTCCGTGCGGCGGTCTCTGGAGTACGGGAATCCGACGCGGTCGAGGGCGGCGTCGACCCGCGGCCAGATGTCGGTCGTCGGCACGCCGCGGTTTTCCAGGCCGAACGCGACGTCGTCCCCGGCCCGGGCCATGACCAGTTGGGACTGTGGATCCTGGAACACGATGCCGACCCGGTCGCGGGTGCGCCGGGCATCCTGGCCGTCGACGGTGACGTGGCCCTCCTGCTCGCCGGAGTCTTGAGCGAGCAGGCCGGCGAGTGCCGCGAGCAGGGTGCTCTTACCCGCCCCCGAAGGGCCGAGTAGGAGCACCCGCTCGCCGTGCTCGACGCGCAGGTCGACGCCGCGGATGGCCCACGCCTTACGGCCGGCGTGGCGCCAGCCGAAGCCGCGCAGTTCTACCGTGCTCAGACCGCTGCCCGTTCCCGTCCGGAGGGGAAGCGGTCGAGCGCGCCGGTCTGTGCGAGCGCCCGTGTCAGTGCCCAGCCACCGACGCCCGCGATGAGGGCGGAGCTGAGCGCGGCGAGTGCGATGTAGGGCAGCCGGAAGCTGATCCAGGAGTACCCCGGGTACCAGACGAACGCGTCGAATACGGTGGCGGCCACGCCCGCTCCGGCGCCCGCGACGAGCGCCGTGACCAGGCTGAACGACCGGTACATCAGAGCCAGGAAGACCAGTTCGGCCCCGAGCCCTTCGAGGAGACCCTGCGGGATCACCGTCCAACCCCACGAGTTACCCAGCAGCGCCGAGACGATCGCCGCGATCAGTTCGGTGTAGACGGCCGCTCCCGGCTTGCGGATGACCAGCGCGCCGAGCACGGCGGGTACCAGCCAGACGCCGTACAGGATCGCCCGGCCGGGCAGCGGGAATGCGTGCGCGGGGCCCTCGTAGAGCAGATACCAGGCCCAGAAGACGACGCCAAAGGCGACGGCGAGGACCGATGCGACGACGATATCGACGGTGCGCCACCGGTAGTTCATGTAGATACCTCCCAGTTCCAAGGGGCGAACCAGGAGAAGACGCACGCCATGCCTCGCCGGTTGGCGGGACATGGCGCTACGCGGAGTTCGACCGAACTCCCTGCGCTGGCATTACCCAGATCAGGTTCGAGGGTCTGCGGCGTGGCCGCACTCTCAGCGCTCTGCGCTCCCCTGTCGGATGTGAAGTTGTGGCATAGACGGTAGCAGTGGTGATGGCCTGCCGTAAGACCGCGGCAGGCCATCGATGTATGCGCTGACCTCGTCCGTAAGCCGGCTGGGCCGGTTGGCGGAAGGTACGCTGTCGGCGTCCACTCGGCTGAAGGCGTAGAAGGGACGAATCACGTGGCAGCTCCCGACCGCACGGAGCCGCGAGAGCTGACTGTGCCCCTGCCCACGTCGCAGCCGCCCGGCGAGTTGTCGGCGGCCACCGGCGCCGACCACATCGACGAGGTCTCACGCCCGGCAGCGACGCCCAGGCGTGGTCCGGTCGGCCGGATCGGCTCCGTCGAGGTCCTCGCCGTCGTGCTCGTCCTCGTCGTGGTGTTCCGGGCCCCGCTGAGCCGGGTGCTGTCCGCGCCCGGGCTGCAGACCTGGACCACGATCTTCGTGTCGGTGCTGACCCAGGCCATGCCGTTCCTGGTGTTCGGGGTGGCGCTGTCGGCGGCGATTGCGGTGTTCGTGCCGGCGTCGTTCTTCGCCAAGGCGTTGCCGCGGCATCCGGCCCTGGCGGTCCCGGTGGCGAGCGCCGCCGGCGTCCTGCTGCCGGGGTGTGAGTGCGGGTCGGTGCCGATCGCCGGTGCGCTGGTGCGGCGGGGCGTCACCCCGGCGGCTGCGCTGGCGTTCCTGCTGGCCTCCCCGGCCATCAATCCGATCGTGTTGATGTCCACCGCCGTGGCGTTTCCGGGCCAGCCCAAGATGGTGGTGGCCCGCGGGCTGGCGAGCATCCTCACCGCCTCCGCGATGGGCTGGCTGTGGCTGCGGTTGGGCAAGACGGAGTGGATCAAGCTGCCGCACCGGCCGGAGTTGGACGGGATGGGTAAGCCGGCGGCGTTCTGGGCGGCGGCCCGCCATGACCTCATGCACGCCGGTGGCTATCTGGTTCTGGGTGCGATGGCGGCGGCCTCGATCAACGTGCTGGTGCCGCGGCAGTGGATGCAGTCCCTGGGAGCCAACCCCGCGCTGGGTGTGATCACCCTCGCGGTGCTCGCCGTCGTGCTGTCGATCTGTTCGGAGGCGGACGCGTTCGTGGCGGCGTCACTGCGGGAGTTCTCGATGACGGCGAAACTGGCGTTCCTGGTGGTCGGACCGATGATCGATCTGAAGTTGTTCGCGATGCAGACGGGCATGTTCGGGCGCCGGTTCGCCACCCGGTTCGCCCCGGCCACGTTCGTACTCGCGATCCTCGTATCCGTCGTCGTCGGGGTGATCCTGCTGTGAACCGCCAGGCCCAAGCTGTTGTGCTGCTGCTGGTCGGCGGTGCCGTACTGCGCTCCAGCCTCACGGACATGTACCTGCGCTACGTCAAGCAGGGGCTGCGCCCGTTCCTGATCGCCGCCGGCCTGCTGCTGGTCATCGCGGCAGTCATGACGCTGTGGTACGAATTTCGCGGCAACAAGGAAACCGAGCACGACCATGGAGACTCGCACTCCCACGAGCCGTCGATCGCGTGGCTGCTGGTCCTGCCGGTCTTCGCCCTGCTACTGGTCTCGCCACCGGCGCTCGGCTCGTACGCGGCCAGTCGCAGCGGCACCGCCCTGCAACAGGTATCGGACTTTCCGCCGCTGCCCTCGGGCGATCCAGCCAGGATCAGTGTGCTCGACTACGCCAGCCGGGCGGTGTTCGACGAAGGCCGGTCCATCGGCGACCGGAAGGTCCTGCTGAGGGGCTTCGTGGTGAAGGGCACAGACGGCAGGCCGTACCTGGCTCGCATGATCCTGACCTGCTGCGCGGCCGACGCCCGCCCGGTCAAGGTCGGGCTCGCCGGCCAGGTCCCCACCGACCTCAAGTCCGACACCTGGATCGAGGTGACCGGCCGGTACACCCAGAAGTCGGTGAAGGACGACATCAACGGCGAGACCATCCCGTACCTCGACGTCGTCGACTTCCAACGGGTGGCTACGCCCAACGAGCAGTACGAGTCCTGACCGTCGAGATCCGGGCGCGCGGGCTGCGCTTCGACGTGACCCTCGGGGGACCGCAGCAGGGCGCTGCGGTCCTGCTCCTGCACGGCTTCCCGCAGAACGCGACCATGTGGGACGCGGTGTCGCCCGCGCTGCACGCCGAGGGCTTGCGCACGATCGCGCCCGACCAGCGGGGGTACTCGCCCGGCGCCCGGCCACCGGAGGTCGAGGCGTACGCCCGGTCGGAGTGCGTGGCCGACGCGGTGGCGATCCTGGACGCCCTCGGTCTGGAGCGCGTTCACGTCGTCGGCCACGATTGGGGCGCTGTCGTCGGCTGGGGGCTCGCCGCGTGGTACCCGGAGCGGGTACGGACCCTGACCGCGCTGTCGGTGCCGCACCCGCGCGCCCTCGCGCACGCCCTGCTCACCAGCCTCGACCAACTCCGCCGTTCGCGGTACATCCTGTTCTTCCGCCGCGCGGGCCGGGCCGAGGACGCGCTGCTCGACGACGACGCGAGGCGGTTGCGGCGGATGCTCGCCGACTCCGGGCTCGACGCGGCGGCGGTCGACCGGTACGTGGCGCCGATGCGGGCGCCGGGTGCGCTGACCGCGGCGCTCAACTGGTACCGCGCCATGAGCTTCTTCGACCGCGACCGCGGCATCGGAGAGGTCGGGGTGCCCACGACGTACGTGTGGAGCGACGCCGACGTGGCGATCGGCCGTGCCGCCGCGCACAGATGCGCCCACGAGGTGACCGGCGAGTACCGCTTCGTGGAGCTGCCCGGAGTCACCCACTGGATGGCCGACCAGGCCCCGGAGGCCGTCGCGGACGCCGTGCTCAGCCGCGTGCTGGCAGCGCCCGACCGCTGACCGGAGGGGGCCGGGGATTTCAGAGAACCTGGTTACGCGCGGCCTACCGGTGGGTAACACCGGCGAGTAGCCTGACACGTACACGCGCATGAACCCGTACCCGTAAAGGGGGGTGGCCATGACGACGACCCGCAGCCGGTCAGCGGCGAACGTGCCGGACGGCGGCCGGACCCAAGTCTCGGAGAGGCAGGCCCGGCAGGTCGCCGAGGCCGCCCGGGAGAAGGAATGGCGTAAGCCGAGCTTCGGTAAGGAACTGTTCCTCGGTCGGTTTCTGCTCGACCTGATCAATCCGCCGCCGCCGCAGCCCGCCGCCGAGCACACCGCCGCCGCGGACGAGTTCATCGCGCGGCTCGGTGAGTTCGTCACCAGCAAGGTCGATGCCGCGCAGATCGAGCGCGACGCGCTGATCCCCGATGACGTGCTGGTCGGCCTGGCCGACCTCGGCGCGTTCGGCATGAAGATCGACAAGAAGTACGGTGGCCTCGGCCTGTCCCACTTGGACTACTGCCGGGCGCTGATGCTCGTAGGCACGGTCAGCCCGGCCGTCGGGGCGCTGCTGTCGGCACACCAGTCGATCGGCGTGCCGCAGCCGCTCAAGCTGTTCGGCACCGAGGAGCAGAAGCAGGCGTTCCTGCCGCGCCTGGCCGCCGGTGAGGTGTCCGCGTTCCTGCTCACCGAGCCCGACGTCGGATCCGACCCGGCGCGGATGTCCACCACGGCGACGCTGACGCCGGAAGGCGACTACCTGCTCAACGGCCTGAAGCTGTGGGCCACCAACGGCACGCTGGCCACCCTGCTCGTGGTGATGGCACAGGTGCCGCCCTCCGAGGGCCATCGTGGCGGCATCACGGCGTTCGTGGTGGAGGGCGACTCGCCCGGCATCACCGTGGAGCGCCGCAACGCCTTCATGGGCCTGCGAGGCCTGGAAAACAGCGTCACCCGGTTCCACGACGTGCGGGTACCCGCGGCGAACGTCATCGGTCGCGAAGGCCAGGGACTCAAGATCGCGCTGACCACCCTGAACACCGGGCGGTTGTCGTTGCCCGCGATGTGCGTGGGTTCGGCCAAGTGGTGCCTCGGCGTGGCCCGCGAGTGGGCCGCCGAGCGCGTGCAGTGGGGTCTGCCGGTCGCCAGGCACGAGGCCGTCGCCAAGAAGATCGCGTTCATCGCCGGCTCGGCCTTCGGGATCGAGGCGGTGGTCGACGTCTCCAGCCGCCTGGCCGACGACAAGCGCAACGACATCCGCATCGAGGCCGCGCTCGCGAAGCTCTACGCCTCGGAGCTGGGCTGGCAGGTCATCGACACGATGATCCAGGTGCGCGGCGGCCGCGGCTACGAGACCGCCCAGTCGCTGGCCCGCCGCGGCGAGGCGCCGATCCCGGCCGAGCAGCTGCTGCGCGACATGCGCATCAACCGCATCTTCGAGGGCTCGACCGAGATCATGCACCTGCTGATCGCGCGCGAGGCCGTCGACCAGCACCTGAAGGTGGCCGGCGACATCCTCGACCCCAAGACGGCGATGCCCGACAAGGCCAAGGGGGCGGCCAGGGCGGCCGGGTTCTACGCCTCGTGGTTCCCGAAGCTGACCGTCGGCGCGGGCCAGAGGCCCGGCTCGTTCGACGAGTTCGGGCCGCTGGCCGGGCACATGCGCTACGTCGAGCGCGGCGCGCGCAAGCTGGCCCGCTCGACCTTCTACTCGATGGGCCGCTACCAGGCCAAGCTCGAGCAGAAGGGCCATCACCTGGGACGGCTGGTCGACATCGGCGCCGAGCTCTACGCGATCGCCGCCACCGTGGTCTACGCGACCACGCTGGGCACCGACGAGGCGCGCGAGCTGGCCGACCTGTTCGCCAACCAGGCCCGGCGCCGGGCCGACCGCCTGTTCCACGAGCTGTGGGCCAACGACGACGCGGCGCAGTACCGGACCGCCCAGAAGCTGCTCGAGGGCCGCTACACGTTCTTCGAGGAGGACGTGCTCGACCCGGCGGCCGAGGCCGGCGCCCTGGGGCGCGCGGCGGCGGGTGAGAGCGCCGCGCCGGCCTGAGCCTCAGCCGTTGAAGCGATAGCCGACACCGGGGTCGGTCCGGATGTGGCCGGCCCCGATCTTGCGGCGCAGGTTGGCCAGGTGCACGCGCAGCACCTGGACGTCCTCGGCGTACTCCGGGCCCCACACCTCGACCAGCAGCTGGCGATGCGTCATCAGGCGGCCCCGGTTGCGCGCGAGCGTGCGCAGCAGGTCGAACTCCGTCGGGGTGAGGTGGACCTCGTCGCCCTCG
>JAOPWA010000451.1 GCA_025965915.1 Dactylosporangium sp.
GTGTCCCGGCGCGCTGACAGTTGTCTTTGTCCGAAGCCCCGGGGCGAGCGCCCCGGGGCTTCGCCGTGTGGTCGCTCGCCTCCCATCTGCGAGGAGCACACGATGCAGGACCACCGCAAGCTCGGTCGAGAGCTGGAGTTGTTCGACACCGACCCCCTGATCGGCGCCGGACTGCCGTACTGGCTGCCCGCCGGAGCCGCAGTCCGGCACACCCTGGAGGAATACATCCGCGATGTCGAGCGCAAAGCGGGCTACCGTCACGTCTACTCGCCCGTGCTCGGCAAGCGGGAACTGTACGAGATCTCCGGACACTGGGCCCACTACCGCGACGACATGTTCCCACCTATGGATCTCGGCGGGGAACAGGTGGTCTTGCGGCCGAGTCTGTGTCCGCACCATGCGTTGATCTTCCGCTCCCGTGCGCACAGCTATCGGCAACTTCCGCTCCGGATAGCGGAGCTGGGCGGGATGTACCGGTCAGAGCTGTCGGGAGTCCTGGGCGGACTGACCCGGGTACGGGCGATCCAGCTCAACGACGCACATATCTTCTGCACCCTCGAGCAAGTCGCCGACGAGGCACGTGCTGCCCTGCAACTGATTCGCCAGGCGTACGACACTCTTGGCATCAGCCCGGCCCGCTACCGGCTGTCCCTGCCCGGGCCGGGCGGGAAGTACGTCGCCGACCCCGATATGTGGCAGCAGGCCAGTGCCCTGCTGACCGGGATCCTCGACAGCGCCGGCGTGCCGTACGAGGCCGCGGAAGGGGAAGCGGCGTTCTACGGCCCCAAGATCGAC
The DNA here is from genome assembly GCA_025965915.1 of Dactylosporangium sp. GTDB lineage: Bacteria > Actinomycetota > Actinomycetes > Mycobacteriales > Micromonosporaceae > Planosporangium. The sequence continues at coordinate 796 of JAOPWA010000451.1, forward strand.
GTGCAGGTCTCCGACGGCGCGGGCCGTGAGGCGACCCTGTCCACCATCCAGATCGACTTCCATCAACCGGAACAGTTCAACCTGCACTACATCGGCCCGGATGGCGCCAAACACCAGCCCGTCATGATTCACCGCAGCATCATCGGCAGCGTCGAGCGGGCCGTTGCGTACCTCATTGAGGCACACGGCGGCGCCTTCCCCGGCTGGCTCGCCCCGGTTCAACTGGTGGCACTGCCGATCTCCGACGCCGAGGTACCCGCGGCCGCTGCCCTCGTCCAACGATGCACCGACCAGGGACTGCGGGCGGAACTCGCCGGCCCGGAGCACGGCACCCTAGGGGCCCGGATCCGCGCTGCCCGACTCGTGCCCTATCAAGCGATCGTCGGTTCCAAAGAAGTCGCCGACGACCAGGTCGCCCTGCGCGTGCGCGACGGGCGTCGTATGGATGCCCTCCCCGTCGCCGAAGCCCTGGCCCGCATCGGTGCTCTCACCGCCGCTCACAGTCTTGATCTGTGGGACACCGGCGCTCCAACACGAGGTCATGCGTACGCCGGCTGACTCGCCGCTGGTGGAACGGAACCTGGGGACGGCTGGATGTCTTCCTGCGCATCCAGCGGCCACGATGGGAGGTCGAGCGTCGTGAGGGCGGGCTTGAAGGTCCCTCACGACGCTCGACGTTCAACACTGAAGCGGAGGCGGCCGGTTCAGAGGGCGGCACGGACGGCGTCGGCGAGCGGCGTCGGCTGGCGGCCGATGAGCTTTTCGAGGTCGTTGCCTTCGACGTACAGCTCCCCGCGGGCGACGCCGTGGTCGGCATCGGCGAGGATGGCGGCGACCGGCTCGGGTAGGCCCGCGCCGACCAGCACCTCGGTGTACTTCTGCACCGGGAGGTCGGTGTAGGTGACCTCCTTGCCGCTCTGCCTCGACACCTCGGCGGCGAGCTCCGTCATGGTGAACGGTCCGCCACCCAGCTCGTACACCTGGTTGGTGTGGCCGTCGGTGGTGAGCACCGCGGCGGCGGCCTCGGCGTAGTCCGCGCGGGTGGCGGCGCTGACCTTGCCGTCACCGGCCGCGCCGGCAATCCCGTGCTCGAGGTACGTCGGTAGCTGAGGGGTGTAGTTCTCGATGTACCAACCGTTGCGCAGGAACACGTACGGCACGCCTGCGGCGGCGATCTCCTGCTCGGTCCCCTTGTGCTCGGCGGCGAGCTTCAGGGAGGTGGTGTCGGCCCTCGGGATGCTGGTGTAGACGATCAGCCCGACGCCGGCCTCCTTGGCCGCGGCGACGACGTTGCGGGCCTGCGGCAGCCGCTGCCCGACTTCGCTGCCGGAAACGAACATCAGCTTGTCGGCGCCGGCGAACGCGGCACGCAGCGAGTCGACGTCGTTGTAGTCGGCCTGCTTCACGACCACGCCGCGGCCGCCGAGGGTGGCGAGCTTGCTGACGTCCCGGCCGAGCGCCACGATCTGGTCGGCGGGTACGCCGCGGCTCAGCAGCGACTCGACGATGAGGCGGCCGAGGTGACCGGTGGCGCCGGTGACGACGATGGACATGGAGACTCCCTCAGTGACTGTCGGACGATCGGTCTTCCGGCTGCAACGGGAAGATCGGCCCGTCACTTCCCGTTGGAGAGTGGGCACCTTGAAGTTCGCCACGCACTGCGGGAGAGTGTGCAGGTGAAAGCGGATCCGTACGCCAAGAATTGTGGTAGCCGACAGGTCCTCGACCGGATCGGCGACCGGTGGAGCGTCCTGGTCGTCCTCACGCTGGCCGACGGGGTGAAGCGGTACAGCGAACTGGCCCAGCGCATCGAAGGGGTGAGCCAGAAGATGCTCACGCAAACGCTGCGCGGGCTGGAACGCGACGGACTTGTGACGCGTACCGTGCACGCCACGGTGCCGCCGAGGGTCGATTACGCCCTGACCGACCTCGGCCGCAGCCTGCTCGACCTCGTCTCCGGGCTCGAAGGGTGGGCGACCACCCACCTCGGCGACGTGGTCGCCGCCCGATCCCGCTACGACGCCCGCTAAGGACGCCGCGAGCCTCGGCGGAATCGGCACGGTCCGGGTCTCGCCCTGGCCGCGATGCTTGAGCCCTCGCCGTTGCCGAGGACTTCCGGTGTCCGTCCAGTGCGCGCCGCTACGGGGCGAGGTTTCAGCGAGCGTCACGTGGCCTCAGCCGGCCGGCGGCAGGTGGCAATCGGCCTCTGCGATGTCGGCCGCTTCGGACGGACGCATGCCGGCGTAGTAGAGGCAGCCGAAGAACGCGACCAGCCGCTCGCCGCGCCTTCCCACCTCGCCGACCGCCTGGAGCAGCGACGCCACCTGCTCCGGGTTGGCCACCACCCGACGATCGACGGTCTCCGCGACCTCGGCCGCCTTCCACCGCACCCGGTCGATCGGGTTCGCGTCCAGCAGCTCAGCTTCAACGGCGTACTCGACCGCGTTGTAGAACACCGCGCGCTTGCGTCGCACCACCGTTGCCGAACACGGTCGCTTGTCGATCCGCAGGCTGCACGCTTCGAGTGCCTTGCGCACGACCGCCGCCTGCGTCAACTCCGACACCGGCAGCGACGCGCGTTCCAGCCACTTGAGCGCGTCGACCTCGGCCTTGGGCACGTCGGCCTCCCACCGCCTGGGGTTGAACCCGTACAGACGGGTCCAGGGCAGCTTGGACCACGCGCAGATCAGGCATCCG
>JAOPWA010000306.1 GCA_025965915.1 Dactylosporangium sp.
CCCGGGGAAAACGAAAGCCCCGGGTAAGACGAAAGCCTTGGGGAAAGAGCGTGCGCTCACGGCTACCGTGGCGCGCCTGCGGGCGGAGAACGCGGCGCTGCGCCTGGCGGCCGCCGAATTCCGGCGCATCCTCGACGCCGAGCAGCAACTCGCCGAGCAGCTGCGACAGATCATCCTGCCCCTGCCGGCGGCACCGCTCATGCTGCCGGGCCTGCAGGTCGCGGTCCGCTACCTGCCCGCCGAGCACGGCGCGCCGGTCGGCGGCGACTGGTATCACGCGACCGCCCTCGCCGGCGGCACCGTCATCCTCGCCGTCGGCGACGTTGCGGGCCACGGCCTGACGGTGGCGGCCACCATGGCCGAGCTGCGACACGCTCTCGCCGTGTTGACCGTCACGACCACGGTCGACCCGGCTGAACTTCTCGGATACCTCAACCAGGTGTTGTGCGACCACGATGGCGAGCGGCCCCGGACCGCGACCGCGGTCGTCGCCCGCTTCGACCGGACCACCGGCGTGCTGACCTGGGCGCAGGCCGGGCATCCCGCGCCGCTGCTGGTCCACGGCGGTGAGGTGAGCGAGCTGCGCCGCCCGCACGGCATGCTGCTCGGAGCCAACGCCACATCCGGGTACGAGACGGCGACGCTGACCCTGGCCTGCCATGACACGCTGATGCTGTTCACCGACGGGCTGATCGAGCCGCAGGGAGGCGGGCCGGACGACCGGCTCGACGACGTCGCCGACTCGTTGCTGGCGAGCGTCGCCGAGGGGAGCGACTGCTCCCTGACCGACCTGCTGCGAAGGTTCCCGCCGGCCAACCCGGCCGATGACACGTGCATCCTCGTCGCCCGGGTCACGGCCCGATAGCAGCAGGGGCGATTCAGGTGCCGGGGCTACGGCTCAGCCGGATCCAGCGATAGCCGTAGCCGGCAAGGTCGAGCGCGTCCAGCCGTCCCACCGGTTCGTAGTCGGAGTCGCCGAAGACCTCGTTGGGGTCGTTCGCCTCCCCGTACAGGTCGCCGAGGTCGACCTGTACGTCGTCGGCGCCGAGGTTGTGCAGGAACAGCATCGTGCCGGTAGTCCCGTCGGCGCGGTGCGCCAGGACGCCGGGGGGCAGTTTCCGGTCGACGTGGACGCACGTGCCGGCGCCGACCTCGGGGCTCTCCCGCAGCGTACGGATCATCCGCTCGAACCAGCCGAGCAGCGAGTCCTTGTCGTGGCGCTGGGCGGTCACGTTGACCTTCTCGTACCCGTACTCACCGCCGGAGATCACCGGGCGGATCGGCTCCTTCGCGTCGGAGAACCCGCCGCCCGTCGACGGTGACCACTGCATGGGGGTACGGATCGAGTTGCGGCCCGGCAGCGCCAGGTCGTCGCCCATGCCGATCTCCTCGCCATAGCGCAGTACGGGCGTGCCGCGCAGCGTGAACTGCAGCGAGTACGCCAGTTCCAGGCGCCGCCGGTCACCACCGAGCATCGGGGCGAGCCGGCGGCGGATTCCGCGGTCGTACAGCCGCATGTTCTCGTCCGGGCCGAACGCCTCGAAGACGTCCTCGCGCTGCTCGGCGGTCAGGCGGGACAGGTCGATCTCGTCGTGGTTGCGCAGGAACGTCGCCCACTGGGCGCTGCGGGGAAGCTCCGGGGTGTCGCGCAGCGCATCGATGATCGACTCGGGGTTCTGGCGCGCGAGTGCCAGCATCAGCCGGCCGTTCAGCATGAAGTCGAAGAGCATGTGGATCCGGTTGTTGGAGCCGCCGGCGTCGGCGAAGTACACGGGGAGCTTGTCGGGCTCCACGTTGGCCTCGGCCAGCAGGATCGCGTCGCCTCGACGCCACTGGGCGTGCTGGCGCAGCTCGGTCAGGAACTCGAAGTCCATCGGGCACGGTTCCTTGCCGGGCTGGGTCAGCTCGATGATGAACGGGACGGCGTCCATGCGGAATCCGGCGACGCCGAGCTGCAGCCAGAACGCCATGATCTTCTTGGCCTCTTCGCGTACCCGGGGATTGGCGAAGTTCAGGTCGGGCTGGAAGTCGTAGAAGCGGTGGTAGTACCAGGCTTTCGCCGTGCGGTCGTAGCTCCAGGTCTCGCGTTGTTCGCCCGGGAAGACCATGCCCTGGAACCGGTCCGGGGGCTCGCTTTCGGACCAGATGTACCAGTCACGGTAGGGGGAGTCGGGCGACGAGCGGGCGGACTGGAACCAGGGGTGCTCGTCGGAGGTGTGGTTGACGACGAGGTCGATCATGACCCGGATGCCCCGGTTGGACGCCTGATGCAGCAGTTCGGCGAAGTCGCCGAGGTCTCCCAGGCGCGGGTCGACGTTGTAGAAGTCGGTGATGTCGTACCCGTCGTCGCGCCCGGGCGTGGGATGGATCGGGTTCAACCACAGGCAGGTGACGCCGAGGCGCGCCAGGTAGTCCAGCCGCCCGATGAGCCCGCGGAGGTCGCCGATGCCGTCACCGTTGGAATCGGCGAACGTCTCGATGTCGAGGCAGTAGATAACTGCCTCTTTGTACCAGTACTCACTCATGGGCGTCGGTCTTTCGTGAGGCGAGGGGGGGTGGCTCTGTTGTGCCCGCCCCACCCGCCTCCGTAAACCGAGGGTCAGCTGAACCGGCCAATCACGATGGCTCCGTGGCGCCTCACGCTGGATCGACGGCGTCTCACGATGGCTCGACGGCGTCGAAGTCGACGTCCAGCCGGGCCGGGCCGCGCAGGTTGAAGTTGGCCTTGTACTCCACGGTCGGCCCGGACAGGCGCGGCGCGAGGACCCGCTGCGCGAAGGCGTCCAGGGCGATGGCCGACTCCAGGCGGGCGAGGCCGGCACCCAGGCAGAAGTGGATCCCGGCGGCGAAGGCGAGGTGGCCGCCCCCGCGTCGGGTGATGTCGAAGCGGTCCGGCTCGTCGAACACGTCCGGATCGCGGTTTGCCGCCGCGATCAACATCAGGGCCTGGCCGCCGTCCGGTACCTCGAGGTCGCCGACCGGCAGTGGGCCCCGGGCGACCCGGGTGGTCAGCTGCACCGGCGGGTCGTAGCGCAACGTCTCCTCGACGCAACCCTCGACGAGCTCCGGGCGGGCCCGCAGGGCGTCGAGTTGGTCGGGGTGGCGCAGCAACGCGAGCACCGCATTGGCGATCAGGTTGGTCGTCGTCTCGTGCCCGGCCACCAGCAGCAGCATGCACGTGCTCACCAGCTCCTCCTCGGTGAGCTTGTCGCCTTCGGATTCGGCGTGCACCAGCAGCGACAGCAGGTCCTCGCGCGGGTGGGCGCGGCGCTGCGCGATCAGACCGGCGAAGTACCGGGTGAACTCGGCCCGCGCGCTCCCGGCCGCGACCAGCCGCTGCGGGTCCGGATCGGCGAACTGCGGATCGAGTGACCGGGCGAGCTGCCCCGACCAGACGCGGAACTGCTCGTGGTCCTCGGCCGGAACGCCCAGCATCTCGCTGATCATCTGCACCGGGAGGGGGTACGCCAGGTCGGCGATCACGTCCAGGTGCCCCTGCTCGGCGACGCGGGCGAACAGCGTGTCGACGACTTCGGCGATCCGCGGGCGCAGCGCCGCGACGACCCGGGGGGTGAACGCGGAGGAGACCAACCGGCGCAGCCGGGTGTGGTCGGGCGGGTCCAGCGACAGGAAGGACAGGGCTCCGGCGCGCAGGCCGGGCGGGGCGAGCGCCGAGCGGGACCGCTCGCTGCTGGCGTGCGGGTGGCGCAGCAGGGCCGACAGGTCGCGGTGCCGGGCCGCGACCACGAGCATTCCGTTCATCAACGGCAGCGGCGAGACCTCCCGCAGCTGGGTCAGCAGAGGGTACGGGTCGGCGCGGACAGCGGGGTCGGCGAGCAGGCGGAGGTCGATTGTCGGGGTTGGCATGTACCTAGGCTGCCGCTTACTCCCGACCGACGGAAGGCCGCAGCGCGTTGAAAGCCCGGGCGAGCCGGCGTACGCCTTCGTCGAGAACCTCGGGCGGTGCGGCGGCGAACGTCAGGCGCAGGTGCGGCGCTTGCGGCTCGGCGGCGTACCACGGGCGGCCGGGGAACACGACCACCCGCTCCGCGGCGGCGGCAACGGTCAGCTCGACGTCGTCGAGGCCGTCGGGCAGGCGTACCCACAGGTGCAGGCCGCCGCGCGGGACGGCATCCGGCACGAGGGCCGGCAGGTGCCGATGCAGCGCGGCCAGCAGCGCATCCCGCCGTACCCGCAGGGCCGCGCGAAGCGCCCGCCGGTGACGCGGCCAGGCGGGCGCGGTGACGAACTCCAGCGCCGCCTGCTGCATCGGGCCGGCCACGAAAAAATCATCGAGTACGCGCGCCGAGCGCAGTCGCGCCCCGGCGGCGCCGCGCGCCCCGATCGCCGCCACCCGCAGCCCCGGAGCGGCCGACTTGGTCAGCGACCGCAGGTACACCACGTGACCGTGGGGGTCGTCCGCCGCCAGGGGTGCCGGCGGCTCACCGTCGATCGCGAGGTCGCGGGCGTAGTCGTCCTCCAGGAGGAACGCTCCCGCGGCGCGTACCGCCTCGGTCACCGCGGCCCGCCGGGCTGCTGCGAGAGTGGCGCCGTGGGGGTTGGCGTACAACGGTTGGCAGTAGAACAGCCGGGCGCCGCTTCGACCGAGCGCCGTGGCGAGCAGGTCGGGCCGCACACCGTCGGCGTCGGCGGGTACTCCGATCACGGTGAGCCCGGCCGCCCGCGCCGCCGCGAGGGCGCCGAGGTAGGTCGGGGACTCCACGAGTACGGCCTCGCCGGGCCCGGCGAGCGCGCGGAACGCGGTCGACAGTGCGGCCTGCCCTCCCGGGCAGATCACCATGTCGTCGGCCCTTAGCGCGCCACCGGCCTCGCGCGCGAACCAGGCCCGCAGGTCCTCGCGGCCCTCGACGGGCCCGCGTTGCCACGCTGCCGGCTGCCGGGCGGCCCGGGCCAGGGCGGCGCCGAGCGCGGCGGCCGGTTGCAGGTTCTCGTCGAGATAGCCGCCGGACAGCGGGATCATGCCGGGGCGGGGGAGCGCCAGCAGCGCATGCATGGCGTCCTCACCGGCCGGCCGGGGGCCGAGCGCGACGGCCTGCCAGGACAGGTCCGGCTGCTCCTTTTCGGTCCCGTTTTCCTGGGTCCCGTTTTCCTGGTTCCCCGGTCGCCGTGCCACGAACGTCCCATGACCCGGCCGCGCATCGACCAGCCCCGCAGCGACCAGGCGGCGGACCGCCTGCGCGACGGTGACCGGCGAGGCGCCATGGCGGGCTGTCAACTCGCGTACCGAAGGCAGGCGCGTACCGGGCTCGGCCGCGGCCGCCAGCGCCCGAAGATCTTTGATAACGCGAGCGGCAGCGTTATCGTTATCCATGGAAGATCAGAGTAACGCTACTGAGCCCATTCGGGTAACAGGTATCGCGCTCGGCGCACTGGGCGTGCTCGCCTTCAGCATGTCCCTGCCCGCCACCAGGGTCGCCGTCACAGGTCTCGACCCGTGGCTCGTCGCCTTCGGACGTGCCGCCGGTGCCGGCCTGTTGGCCTGGGCCTACCTACGCCTGACCCGGGCCTCGAGACCGACGCCTGAGCAGTGGCGGCGACTGGTCCTGGTCGCCATCGGGGTGGTCGTCGGGTTCCCGCTGTTCACGTCACTGGCTCTGAACACCCAGACCGCGGCGCACGGCGCGGTCGTCATCGGCGTGCTGCCCGCCGTCACCGCCGTGTTCGCGGTGCTGCGCGGCGGGGAGCGCCCGCCACCCATGTTCTGGGTCGCCAGCGTCGCCGGACTGGTCGCGGCGCTCGCCTTCCTCGCGGTCAGCGGCGCCGTTGCTGGTTCCTTTGAGACGGCTGACCTGTTCCTGCTCGCCGCCGTCGCGCTCTGCGGTCTCGGGTACGCCGAGGGCGGCGCGCTGGCCCGTGACCTCGGCGGCGCTCGTACGATCTGCTGGGCGCTCGTCCTTTGCCTGCCGGCGACCGTACCGATAACCGCAGTCACGGTCCTCGCCCGCACTCCGCGCGCCGACGCCATCGGCTGGCTCGGCTTCGGGTACGTGACCGTCATTTCGATGTTTCTCGGCTTCTTCGCCTGGTATGCCGGGCTGGCCCGGGGCGGCGTCGCGCGCATCGGCCAGCTCCAGCTCGCCCAGCCGGTGCTCACGCTCGTCTGGTCGGCCATGCTGCTGGACGAGCCGGTCGGAGCCGCGACGGTCGGGGCCTCGCTACTGGTCCTCGCTTGCGTCACCCTCACCCAACGAACCCGCACGCTCAGGTCACGTGCAGGTGCGCCGCGATAGCGTCCCCGATTCCCTTCTGGACGGCCGGGTCCAGCATGGCCTTCAGGATCGCCGCGTCGACCTGCGCCTGAGTCGGTCCGGTCACGGCCTGGGCTACGGCGGTGGCGGCATTCTGGTCGATCCGCTTGATCACCTGCACGAGTTCGATCGGGTCGCCTTTGCCGAGTCCGCCTGCTATTGCGTTCCGCATATGAGCAATTCCCTCGAGTCGGTTCGAGAGCCAGTTGAAGTCGCCATCGTCCATCAGTGCCATCATCGTCTTCTTTCCGGTGATGAGTTCGCGGAGCTGGTCGATGGTGCCGCGGAATGCGTTACCGTCGCAGATCGGCTGCGACCCGATGGTGAGCCTGCTGCCGTACTGCAGAATGGTCGGAGTGCGGCCCGAGTAGGGTACCCAGCCGGACGAGCCGTCACCCGGATAGGCATTCCGGTAGGGCACCGCCGGGTTGGTGCCGTAGGACGACGCCCACAGTGGATGATTACCGCCGATGGTGTCGCCGTAAGCCCAGCGGGGGGCGTAATGCATGACCAATTTGCCGGTCTGGGTGCGGAGTAGGTCGCAGGCGAGCACTCCGTGCTGCGGCGCCACGTCGTCGTATCCCCAGTGCTCGGTGTCGACCTGAAGGAAGAATTCCCTACGGGTCCGCCACCACGGAGTCTTCCCGTCCAGGTAGGCGAGGAAAAAATCCACCTGCGTCTGGATGGAACCGTGACCGTTGTTGCCGGGAGTACGGACGACCAGGTAGGCGCCCATGAAGGGCATCCCCGCCGCATTGGCCCGGTTCAACGCTTCGCCGTAGTGAATGTGTAGAGTCTTCGTGCCCTCGGTGGCCTTATGGGTGAAGAACGTGATCCCGTCTCGGATGGCCGCGCCGATGTCCACCGGGCCGCGTCCCCAGTCGAAGTCGGATGCGTCAATCCCAGCCAAAAATTGGCATGGTGGCACCACCTCCAGCCTTGTGTTCGGTGTCATTCCCGAGTAAGCCCATGCGGAGATTGCCGCTATGACTTCGGCGGTCATGTGGTCGTGGTGTATCGCGTTCAGTTAGCGCGGCCCGACATTGTCGGTGGGCCGCACGTGTTGAAGGCAGTCGAGATCAGCGCTATCCCGAATAAAATCCGGTTTCGTTGATTGTCCGGCGGAAGCCTCGCCGGTAGGTGGGGCTGGTTCCCCACTTCCCGCCGCTGTGAAGAAATATGGCGGGATTTCCAAAAATATATAGCCCGATACTGAGGGTAGTCAAGGGGTCACGAGAGTCGAATGCCCAGCATGATCGTGGTTTGACTTCAACCGTGGTTGAAGTTGGATCGTGGTGGGTGGACGGATCCTATGTGGACCGAAAGGGTGCCCACGTGGACGTGCTCGGCCGTGTCGCCACGGTTGTGATCGTGTCACGGATTCCTGCGTCGTTGCCGCGCCGCCGTTGAGTTACCTCCGCCCATGCCGTCATTCGCATACGGGATGACCGAGGAGCAGCGACGGCAGGAGAAGAAGGGCCGGAGCCCGCCCGAGACTGGGGCGCGGCTGAGATGGTTATGGTCCTCCAGCGTACGGGCGTGCTCCAGGTTCCCGACGAAGGCCGGATCGTCGTCGGCGTTCCGGGTCTGGCGGAACGCGCGCCAGCGACTCTTCGTCAGGCCGAGCGAGATGGGCTAATCCTGGTCAGCCTCGATGCCCGCAGCGCGGCAGATCTGGCGTACCCGCTCGCGCGTGTAGCCGGTCTTGCGCACGATGTCCACTTGACGCATGCCGTCGCGCGCGGCCTCCACGATCGCGTCGGCCAGCCGTTCCCGCGCCCGGACAGTATCGGCCTTTGCGTCGGCGATTAGTCGTTCAGCCGCAGTCTGCGCGTCGCCGACAGTGGCCTGTGCCTCCTGGTACGCGCGTACGGCGGATTCAAGGTTGTCCGACACGTGGCGATGTTCGCATTATCCGCTTTGGCCAAATGGTGGAGGATCTGATTAGGCCAAATCTTCCCTTGCTCCGTTATGCCAAACGCGCTTAGGTAGAGGTTGGCAGACGGCCATTACAGAGCGGCCCCTGATCGGCGCTCGCGACGCCGACCAGGGGCCTTGATCGGGAAGGAACCCCGACCCATGGCCAGTATGAGGGCACGCCACTACGCACCCGTCGCTCCATTGGAGACCGAGCCGCTCGGCCCGTACACCGACCCCGAGCAGCGCGAAGAGGCGCTGCGGGATGCGCTGCGGGGTGTGGAGCTGGGCAGGTATGACGAGCGGATGCTCGCGTGGACGCTGAGGCAGTTCGACAACTCCACCTTGCGGGTGTTCGTGAGTTGGATGGAGCGCGCCCGCACGGCCGGCATGGTGGATGTGCTGGACGCCGACAATGTGATCCGTGCCCGCCTACCGAGGTCTTCGCGGTGACCGCGCACCAGCCGCTGCGGCCGAACTGGTCCTGTGTGGGGTGCGGCTACCCGTGGCCGTGCCCGAGCCGGCGCCGGCAACTGCTGGCGCATTACGACGGCGCCCCCGCCAGCCTGGCCCTGGTGCTGAGCGCCGCCCTGGTGGAGGCCGCCGCCGAATGCGCGGCGCACCGGCCGGGGACCTGCACGACCGCTTCGTGGGCTGGCAACCGCCTCACGTCGAAGGCGGCGCGCGATGACGCAGCACCGCCGGGAAGGTTCAGATGCGGTACACGTCGCGTCGATGATCAACATCCACAACTGTGACGATTCGACTCTCGTCATCGATTCGGTAGATGATCCGGTAGGTGCCCCGGCGCGCGCTGAATCGGTCGTCCAGCGGAGGCATCAGCCGCTTGCCGACCCGGTGCGGCTCGCGCAGGAGCGGGCCCGTGATGAACTCGTACGCAGCGGCAGCCACCGCTTCGGGCAGGCTTTCAGCGAGAGCATGTCGGACGGTCGGAGTGGCCCGCAGGGCGTAAGGCTCGGCTTCGTGCGACCAGCTCACGTCGCAGAGGGCTTACGGCGGCGCACAGCCTCGGCGAGTTCCTCCGCAGGGACCTCCTCGCCGCGGGCCAGTTCCGCGTCGGACTCGGCCAGTCGCCGCATAGTGGCCGGGTCTCGCAGGATGGCGAGGGTCTCCTCCAGCGCCTCCAGGTCCTCCACCGCCACCAGCACCGCGGAGGGGCGGCCGTGCACGGTCA
>JAOPWA010000325.1 GCA_025965915.1 Dactylosporangium sp.
CAGCCGGTTCGCCGGGTCCCAGTGCCGGCGGGCTACCGGACCCGCCCACCAGTCCGGCGTCCGGCAACGCGGCGGACCCGTCCGGCAGCGGGGCGGCGCTGGTCGCGATGGACGCTCCCGTAGTCACCGTCCGACCCGTTGCCAGCACGCCGCTCGGGGTGTGGGTGCTCATGGCCGGCGGCGCTCTGATCCTGCTCGGCGCGGCGCTCGTCGGGACCGTGCGCCTGCTCCGCCGCAAGAAGCGGTGGGCATTCTCTATCTGATCTTCGTCGCCAGGCTGATCATCCGAGCTACTGGACGTTACCGACATCACGTTTGCGATAGCAAGGAATCGGAAACCATTCCCATCCGTGAAATGGCATGGGGGTGAGCGGTGACAGCAATGCCGTCCTGGGATCTCGGTACCGGCATGAGGTTGGATCTGGAATGCAATGACTGCGGTTACGTCATCTCGCGACCGGGAACCGACCGTAGGGACTGGCACGCGCTCTGGGGAGCCGCCCAGGAACTGGGCTGGGGCGGGCCGGGCCAGCACACCGGCTGGCACAGCTGTCCGGACTGCACGTCGGCCCTCCAGCCCGCCTGATCACCGCAATCATGATCGCGGAGGATTTGGGTGCCGGAGCTCCGTGATCATAAAAGGGCTGGTTTGTCCTAGTCGTCTCCGGGAAGGGCCGATCAAGAAGGAACCGGTCCGCACCTGGAGGCGCTGATGACGACGGCGAGTGCCATCCATTCCGTCGACCTCCCGTCCGGTGAGCCGATACCGATCCTTGGGCAGGGCACTTGGGGCATGGCCGAGGACGCGCGACGACGAGACGACGAGATCGCGGCGTTACGGCTCGGCGTCGACCTGGGCATGACGTTGATCGACACCGCCGAGATGTACGCCGACGGTGGCGCGGAGGGTCTCATCGGCGAGGCGCTCGCCGACCGTCGCGACGAGCTGTTCCTGGTCGACAAGGTGCTGCCACACAACGCGACCCGGTCGGGGACGCCCACCTCCTGCGAACGCAGCCTCCGGCGGCTGCGCACGGACCGGCTGGACATGTACCTGCTGCACTGGCGCGGCCAGGTGCCCCTCGAAGAGACCATTGACGCCTTCACCAGGCTGGTCGACAGGGGGTTGATCCGGCACTGGGGGGTCAGTAACTTCGACCTGGCAGACCTGTCGGACCTCACGCGCATCCCGGGCGGCACGGCCTTCGAGACCGACCAGGTGCTTTACAACCTCACGCGTCGCGGCATCGAGTGGGACCTGTTGCCACGCTGCCGAGAGGCCGGGCTACCGATCATGGCGTACTCGCCGTTCGAGCACGGCCGGATGATCAACCATCCGACGCTCGAGGAGATCGCCGCCGCACACCGCGTGACACCAGCCGCGGTCGCCCTGGCCTGGGTCCTACGCCAGGACCACGTCGCCACCATCCCGAAGGCCGGAACACCCGAGCACGTTCGCGAAAACCGTGCCGCGTACGAACTTCAACTCACCGAAGAGGACCTGGCCGTCCTTGACCGCGCTTTCCCGCCACCGACGGGGCCGCGGCCATTGGAAGTGCTCTGAGGAGCGTGCTCATGAAAACCACGACGAGCACGGTTGTCCAGTGCGAACACTGCGGGACCAAGAACCGGGTGGCTGCGGCGGCGAGCGGGGTTCCGCGCTGCGGCAAGTGCCACAACCCGCTGCCGTGGGTCGCGGGCGCGGACGACGAAACCTTCGCCGAGGTGGTGGAGCAGGCATCCATCCCGGTCATCGTCGACATGTGGGCCGCATGGTGCGGCCCGTGCCTGATGGTCAGCCCCGCGCTCGAGAAGGTCGCCAGTGAGATGGCGGGCCGCGTGAAGCTGGTCAAGGTCGACGTGGACAAGGCGCCGAAGATCGCCCAACGCTTCACCATCCAGGCCGTACCGACGCTGATCCTGATGAAGAACGGCCAGGTGATCGCGCGCCAGGCCGGCGCCGCACCAGCGCCCGCGCTGCGGAAATGGGTAGAGGACGCCCTCACCAAGGTGGGTTGACGGCACCCGGAATCGCGGCCGGCGCTTCACGCTGCCCGGCCGGCCTCAGCGGCCGCCCTCAGGGCGGCACGCCTGATCCCACACTCGGCGCACCCAGCAAAGACGGACATAGATAGATCTAGACGTACCGATGTCTCTAGGGCTACCGTGATGGCGCCCCTGGCCGGCAAATGCCCCGGACCGCCCGATCCCGCGCTACTTAGCGCTAACGCATCGTAATCGGGCGCTGCGAGTTACTCGTCACCCGCAGCTCCGGGCTGCTTGCCGTGCCTAGCCCTACGAAGGGAAAGCCCACGGATGCCCCGCAAAATCGCCGTCGCCAGCGCAGTAGCACTGCTCACGGGCGGCCTGGTGGCCGGATTCAGCTATCAGGCCATCGCTTCAGCAGGCACTGACGCCACCGCCGGGTCGAAGCCTGTGCCCGCAGCCTCACCGGAGATGTTCGCCGCGTTGCAGCGGGACCTGCACCTCACCGCCGAGCAGGCGAAGGTCCGCATGACAGCCGACGCCAAGGCGACCCGGGTCGAGCGGACACTGCGCTCCGGCCTCGGCGCACGCTTCGGCGGTGCCTGGCTCACCCCGAGCGCCGACCAGATCGTCGTCGCCATCACCGACGCGTCCAAGGCCGCCGAGGTACGTGCGGCCGGCGCGACGCCGAAGATCGTCACCCACAGCGAGAGCCAACTGGACGCTACCAAGTCCACCTTGGACAGTAAGACGGCAGGCGCGCCCGCGTCCGTCTCGGGCTGGTACGTCGACGTCGCCACCAACAGCGTCGTCGTACTGTCATCGCCGGCCGGGCTCGACGCGACCAAGTCTTTCGTGGCCGCCAGCGGCATAGCGACCAACTCGGTTCGGGTCATCGCGTCCGAGGAGACCCCGCGCCCGCTGGCCGACGTGCGCGGTGGCGACGCCTACTTCATCAACAACTCGGGTCGCTGCTCGGTCGGCTTCCCGGTCGTCGGCGGCTTCGTCAGCGCCGGCCACTGCGGCCAGCCCGGCAGCAGCACCGCCGGGCCCAACCGGGCTGCTCAGGGCACCTTCCAGGCGTCATCGTTCCCAGGCCACGACTACTCCTGGGTCAAGGTGAACTCCGACTGGACGCCGCGCGGCGTGGTGAACCGCTACGACGGCAGCACCATCGCGGTGAGGGGCTCGCAGGAGGCGGCCGTCGGCGCGGCGATCTGCCGGTCCGGCTCAACCACCGGTTTGCACTGTGGCACGGTCGGGGCCAAGAACTCGACCGTCCGGTACCCGCAGGGCTCGGTTTCGGGCCTGACCCGTACCGACGTCTGCGCCGAGCCCGGCGACTCGGGCGGCTCCTGGATCTCGGGTGACCAGGCCCAGGGCGTCACCTCGGGGGGCTCGGGCAACTGCACCTCCGGCGGCACGACGTACTTCCAGCCGGTCAACCCGATCCTCTCGACCTACGGGCTCCGACTGGTCACGTCCTGAACGGTCCGGCCGGCGTTCACTTCCAGTGGGCGCCGGCCAGTTCTAGGCGGCTCGGGAAGACCCCGGCGTCGACCTGGCGACGTGCGTCAGAAACTGGATGTTCGTACGCGTCCTGCGCAGTTGGTCGAGCAGCTGCTCGGTCGCCTGCGCAGAGTCGAGCGGGTGCAGAGCCTTACGCAGCTTGCGCACGATGACCAGCTCCTCCGGCGCGAGCAGGACCTCTTCCTTGCGGGTGCCGGACCCCTCGATGTCGATCGCCGGGAACACCCGCTTGTCCGCGATCTTGCGGTCGAGCTTGAGTTCGGCGTTACCCGTGCTCTTGAACTCCTCGAAGATCAGCGTGTCGCCGGCCGACCCGGTCTCGACGAGAGCACTGGCGATGATCGTCAGCGAGCCGCCCTTTTCGATGTTGCGGGCGGCGCCGAGAAGCTGCTTCGGCGGGTGCAGCGCCGTGGAGTCGATACCGCCGGACAGGGTACGGCCGCTGACCTTCGCGCCGAGGTTGTACGCCCGACCCAGACGGGTGATCGAGTCGAGCAGCACGACCACGTCGTGGCCCAGCTCGACCAGGCGCTTGGCCCGTTCGATCGCCAACTCCGCCAGTGCCATGTGATCCTGCGGCGGCCGGTCGAACGTCGAGGCGATGACCTCGCCCTTCACCGACCGCTGCATGTCGGTGACCTCTTCGGGCCGCTCGTCGACGAGAACGACCATCAGATGGCACTCCGGGTTGTTGTGGGTGATC
>JAOPWA010000345.1 GCA_025965915.1 Dactylosporangium sp.
ATGGACACGAAGGCGATGCGCGAGGGCAGCCGCAGCGCCTTCGACCGCCTGGGTGCGACCGTGCGAAACCTGGACGGCCCGGTGGGGTCGATGTCCGGCGGTCAACGGCAGGGCATCGCGGTGGCCCGTGCCGCTGCCTGGGCACAGAAAGTCATCTTCCTCGACGAGCCGACCGCAGCGCTCGGCGTGGTACAGACCCAGAACGTCCTGGACCTGGTCCGCAGGGTCAGCGCCGAGGGAATCGGTGTGGTCTTCATCAGCCACTCCATGCCGCACGTGATGGAGGTGGCTGACCGGATCCAGGTGATGTGGCGAGGGCGCCGGGTGGCCACCTACCGCAAGGCGGACACCTCGATGGAACAGCTCGTCGCCGCGATGACCGGTGCCTTGGAACGGGAGTCGTCATGAGCGTTACCCAGGTCGCGCAGGCGGTCTCGGCCGAGGACGCGCCAGCCGGCAAGCTCCAGCGGATCGCGCGCCTGCAGGGTCTTCAGATCCTCGTCCTGTTGGCCATCACGGTGACCATCTTCACCGTGCTACGTCCCGAAACCTTCCTGACGCCGTTCAACATCCGCGGCATCGTGCAGAACACGGCGATCTATGCCGTGCTCGGCGTCGGCATGACGTTCGTCATCATCACAGGGGGCATAGACCTGTCGGTCGGCAGCGTCCTCGTCTTCAGCGGCGTCGTTGCGGACAAGGTCATGGCCGCCTACGGCGGACAGGGATGGGGAACCGTGTTCATCGGCCTCATCGTGGCCTGCGCTTCAGGGCTCGGCTGGGGCCTGCTCAACGGGGTACTGATCGCAAAGGCGAAAGTGCCGTCGCTGGTCGTGACACTCGGTTCGCTGAGCGCCGCATTGGGGTTCGCGCAGATCCTGACCAAGGGGCTGGACCTGCGTGATGCACCCCGCACGTTGGTGAACAAGGTAGGTTTCGGCAACATCGTCGGCCAGGTACCGACGATCGCGGTGATCTCCGCTGTCGTGGTGCTGGCGGGGGTCGTGCTGCTGCACCGCACCCGCTTCGGTCTCTACACATACGCCATCGGCTCCAACGCCGAGGCGGGTCGTCGGGTGGGCCTGAAGGTCGACCGGCACCTCATCAAGGTGTACGGGCTCGCTGGGCTGCTGGCCGGGTTCGCCGGTCTGCTGAACCTCGGCTTCTTCCAGTCGACCACGATCGGCGGCCAGTCCAACACTCCGCTGAATGTGATCGCCGGTGTCGCCATCGGTGGCACCAGCCTGTTCGGTGGTGTCGGGTCGATCTTCGGCACCGTCATCGGGTTGTTCATCCCGATCGTGCTGCAGAACGGATTCATCCAGGTCAACGTCCAGCCGTTCTGGCAGCAGGTCGTTGTCGGCGCGGTGCTCGTCGCCGTCGTCTACGTCGATCAACTCCGCCGCGCCGCGGCAGTTCGCGGGACGAAACCGCGCATTCCATTCGTCTCCCGCGCCGGGAGAGGAACAAGAGAGGGATCAGAATGAATCGTAAAATCGCGATCGTGGCCGGAGTGGCCGCACTGGCCCTGGGTGCCACGGCCGCCTGTGGTTCCGGCTCCGGATCGAGTTCCGGTGACGGCGCCAAGAAGGGCAACTACAAGCTGACGTTCGTGCAGGGTGTGGCGGGCGATGCCTTCTACATCAGCATGCAGTGTGGAATCCAGGCCGAGGCGGCCAAGCTGGGCGCGACGGTGACCACGCAGGGCGCGCAGAAGTTCGACCCGACGCTGCAGACTCCGGTCCTGCAGTCGGTGATCGCCTCGAAGCCGGACGCGATTCTCATCGCGCCTACCGACGTCTCCGCGATGCAGCAGCCGATCGCGCAGGCCAAGCAGCAGGGCATCAAGATCGTGCTGGTGGACACGACGCTCACCGATCCCTCGGTCGCGGTGTCGGCCATCTCGTCGGACAACGCCGGCGGCGGTAAGGCGGCCTTCGACGCGATCAAGCAGCTGGCCCCGAACGGCGGCAAGGTCCTCGGTGTCGGCGTTCAGCCCGGCATCAGCACCACCGACGCGCGTGACAAGGGCTTCGGTGACGCCGCGAAGGCGGACTCCAAGTTCACCTACCTAGGTGTCCAGTACTCACAGAACGACCCGGCCAAGGCCGCCTCGATCGTCAGCGCCGCGCTGCAGAAGGACCCCGACATCGTGGGTATCTTCGCCTCGAACCTGTTCTCGGCGGAGGGCGCTGCCACCGGTATCCGGCAGGCCGGCAAGCAGGACAAGGTCAAGGTCGTTGGTTTCGACGCCGGCCCGGACCAGATCAAGGCACTGCAGGACGGCACCGTGCAGGCCCTGATCGCTCAGCAGCCCGCCACGATCGGCACCGACGGCGTGCAGCAGGCGATCAAGGCGCTGAAGGGCGAGCAGACGACGGCCTCCATCAAGACCGGATTCAGCATCATCACCAAGGACAACCTGAGCTCGGCCGAGGGCCAGGCGGCTGCCTACAAGGCGAGCTGCTGACCCATCGCTAAACGCCCGGCACCCGCGGTCCGCCTGCGGGTGCCGGGCGTTTCGTAGCCGCGTCCTCGGCTACGGCGTCGACTCCAGCTGTACGATCCCGTGATATTTTCACCGAAGTAACACCAGTTCTGGAGGCTGTGGCGTGAGTAGTGATCTGGTCGGTCGGGTGGCAGTGGTCACCGGAGGCGCCCGCGGGCTGGGTCTGTCGATGGCCACCGCGCTGGCCCGGGTCGGAGCCCGAATCGCGCTGATGGACCTGCTCGACGAGGTCGAATCCAGCGCCGCCCTGCTCGCGGCCGACTACGGTGTGGACACCGTCGGCCTGCGTGCCGATGTCACGTCCGCGGAGTCCGTGGCCAAGGCGTTCGACGAGGCCACCGACAAGCTGGGGGCCCCTTCCGTTCTCATCAACGCGGCGGGCATCACGATCTGGGGCGACAGCGCGGACCTCGACCAGGCCACCTGGCAGAAGGTGATCGATGTAAATCTCACCGGTACCTTCCTGACGTGCCAGGCATTCGGCCGGCGCTGCCGCGAACAAGGTACGCCCGGTGTCATCGTCAACATCTCGTCGATGTCCGCCCAGGTCGTCAACGTGCCTCAGCATCAGGCGTCCTACCACGCGTCAAAGGCCGGCGTCGACATGCTCACCAAGGCCTTGGCGGTTGAATGGGCGCCGCTGGGTATCCGGGTCAACGCCATCGCGCCGGGATACTTCCTGTCGGACATGACCCGGCAGTTCACCGAGGCGAACCCTGAGCTCGCCCAGCAGTGGCGCAACATGATCCCGCTCGGCCGGATGGGTGAGCCCCGTGATCTGGACGGACTGGTGACGTTCCTGTGCTCGGATGCCTCGGCGTACATCACCGGCCAGTCGATCGTCATCGACGGCGCCTACACGGCGATCTAGTCCCCGGTCGGCGTCGGTCAGAGCACCTCGACGTGGTCGCGGAACGCATCGAGCAGTTGATGCGCCGGGTCGAGTTCGGTGACGAGCAGGTCGATCTGGTCCAACGCCAGCCCTCGTACCGCCGATCGCCGGCCCAGCTTGCCGGAGTCCACCGCGAGAACGGTGTGGGCAGAGGCCGCCGCGACGGCCAGCTTCATCTCGACCTCTTCGGTCGTCGGTTCGGTGGTGCCGATCTCGGCGTCGACGCCCACGGTCGACATGAAGCAGCGCGACAGCGAGAATCCAGCCAGCGCACGTTGGGCGATGGGGCCGACCAGGCTCCCGGTGCGGCGGTCGCGCTCGCCTCCGGTGAGAAAGACCCGGATGCCGCCCCGCTCCTGCAGGGTGTGAAAGGCGTGCAGGCCGTAGGTGACGACCAGCAGGTCTTCGGCCTGCGGGAGTGCGTCGGCGAGGTGGTAGACCGTCGAAGAGGCGTCGAAGGCGATCGAGGCCCGGCTCGGGATGAGCGGAAGCAGCTTCTGGGCGATCCGGCGCTTGGCTTGCTGCGCATGACCGAGTCGCCGGTCGAACTCCTCCGGACCGGCGAAGGTCGCACCGCCACGCATCCGCCGGGCGATTCCCTCGCGCTCCAGGGCTTCGAGGTCGCGGCGGATGGTCATGCGATGGACGCCGAACTGCTCGGCGGCGTCATCGAGGACGATTTGTCCGCCTGCCCGCAGCTGCTCCCGCAGCACCTGACGACGCTCCTCAGCAGCCAGTGAACCAGTCAAGCTCATTGCCGCTCCCTTCCCCGTTTCGCACTCTATCGCGAACAATGCCAGTGTGATATGAAGTGAAAATAACTTCTAGTAACGCCCTGATCCTCACTACCGACGGAGTGCATCGGCATGTCAGAGAACCCGGTAGCGGACCTTCTCCAACGATCCCGGGAGCTCGGCGCCGATCCCCGTAACACCAACTTCGGCGGCGGCAACACGTCGACCAAAGGCGGCGCGATCGACCCCGTGACCGGCGAGTCCATCGACCTGCTGTGGGTCAAGGGCTCCGGCGGTGACCTCCGCACGCTGACCGAGGCGGGGCTCGCCGTACTGCGGCTCGATCGGCTCCGTTCGCTGGTGAGGGTCTATCCCGGACCTGACCGCGAGGATGAGATGGTCGCCGCGTTCGACTACTGCCTGCACGGTCGTGGTGGTGCGGCGCCATCCATCGACACCGCGATGCACGCGCTTGTCGAGGTCGACCACGTCGACCATCTGCACCCGGATTCAGGGATCGCGCTGGCGACCGCGGCCGATGGACGCGAACTCACCCGCGAGTGCTTCGCTGACCGCGTGGTGTGGGTGGACTGGCGTCGGCCCGGTTTTCAGCTCGGTCTGGACATCGCCGCGATCCAACGCGAAAACCCGCAGGCCATCGGATGCATCCTCGGCGGCCACGGCATCACCGCCTGGGGTGCCACCTCGGCGGAGTGCCAACAGCGCTCCCAGGAGATCATCGCTACCGCGCAGGCGTTTCTGGACCAGAACGGTAAATCCGAGCCTTTCGGGGCCGTTGTCGACGGCTATCAGGCGTTGCCGGCGCAGCAACGTCGCGAGCGCGCTGCAGCGTTGCTGCCGTTGGTGCGCGGACTGGCCTCCACGGACAACCGGATGCTTGGGAGCTTCACCGACGCAGACGTCGTCCTGGAGTTCTTGTCGCATGCCGAACATCCCCGGCTGGCGGCTCTCGGCACGTCCTGCCCGGACCACTTCCTTCGTACGAAGGTCGCGCCGCTCGTGCTCGACCTGCCGGCCACGGCGGACCTGGAGCAGGTGAAGACACGCCTGCGTGAGCTGCACGCCGACTACCGGCAGGCCTACACCGAGTACTACCAGCGCCACGCGACCCAGGACTCGCCCGCGATGCGCGGCGCGGATCCGGCGATCGTGCTCATCCCCGGCGTCGGGATGTTCTCCTTCGGTGCCGACGCGCAGACGGCGCGGGTCGCCGGGGAGTTCTACGTCAACGCCATCAACGTGATGCGGGGCGCGGAATCGGTATCGAGCTATGCGCCCATCAGTGAGGCTGAGAAGTTCGGTATCGAGTACTGGTCGCTGGAAGAAGCGAAGCTCGCGCGCAGACCCACGCCGAAGCCGCTGGTCGGTCGCGTCGCGCTGGTGACCGGCGCGGGATCGGGGATCGGGCGTGCCATCGCGCACCGACTCGCCGCCGAAGGCGCCTGCGTGGTGTGCACCGACCGCGACGAAGCTGCCGCGGCACGGGTGGCCGAAGAGCTCGGCGGCCGTGATGTCAGTCGCGCCGTTGGACTCGACGTGACCGACGAGGCGCAGGTAGTGGCGGCGTTCCGCGCGGCCGCAGTCGCCTTCGGCGGCGTGGACCTGGTCGTCAACAACGCGGGGCTCTCCATCTCCAAGTCGCTTCTGGAGACGTCCGTGTCGGACTGGGACATTCAGCACGACGTGATGGCGCGCGGGTCGTTCCTGGTTGCGCGTGAGGCGGCGCGGCTGATGATGGAACAGGGCGGTGGCGGCGACATCGTCTACATCGCCAGCAAGAACGCCGTCGTGGCCGGCCCCAACAACGTCGCCTACGGTGCGGCGAAGGCCGATCAGAGCCATCAGGTCCGACTGCTCGCGGCCGAGCTGGGGCAGCACGGCATCCGCGTCAACGGCATCAACCCGGACGGGGTGGTGCGGGGCTCGGGGATCTTCGCCGGTGGCTGGGGCGCGAACCGTGCGGCTGTCTACGGCGTTGCCGAGGAGGACCTCGGGGCCTTCTACGCGCAACGCACTCTTCTCAAGCGTGAGGTGCTACCCGAGCATGTCGCCAACGCCGTGATCGCTCTGACAACCGGTGACCTCAGCCTCACGACCGGCCTGCACGTCCCGGTGGACGCCGGCGTGGCCGCGGCGTTCCTGCGCTGAGTGACGACCATGGCACGCTACCTGGCGGTCGACCTGGGGGCGACGAGCGGACGGGTGATGCTCGGCGAGTTGGGCCTTGGAGCGCTGCGGCTGCGAGAAGTGCACAGGTTCACCAACACACCGGTGCGCGAGCCCGACGGGACATGGTTCTGGAACGTCGACGAGCTGTACAGCCAGACCCTGGCCGGGCTGGCCGCGGCGGTCAGCGCCTGCGCCACCGCAGGCAGCCAGCCGGCGGGCATCGGCATCGACTCCTGGGGCGTGGACTTCGGTGTCGTCGCCGGCGACGGGTCGCTGCTGCTGAGTCCGCGTCACTACCGGTCGGCAAGTGAGGCTGTCCGCGATGGTGTACTGAGCAGGATCGGCGCCGGGGAACTCTTTCGCCGCACCGGTGTCCAGCCCATGCCGATCAACACACTGTTCCAGCTCGCCGACCGGCTCCAGGGCGTCGCGGTCCCCGACGGGGCGTCCATCCTGCTCACGCCCGATCTGTGGGCGTACTGGCTGACCGGGAATCGATCCGCGGAGCGCACGATCGCTTCAACCAGTGGCCTGGTCGACATCACAGCGGGGCGCTGGGACAAGGGCCTGCTCGACATCGTCGGAGTCGACCCGTCCTGGCTACCACCGCTGTGCGAGCCGGCTACTCTCGCTGGACGGACCCGGCCCGAACTGCGATCGGTACTGGGCTCCGACACCGAGATCCCGGTATTCAGGGTCGGGTCGCACGACACCGCGTCTGCTGTCGCCGCTGCTCCGTTGCGGGCCGACTCCGCCTTCGTCTCATGTGGAACGTGGGCCCTGGTCGGCATCGAGAACGACGTGCCGGTGTTGACGGAGGCCGCGTTGGCGGCAGGTTTCACCAACGAGGTGGGGGTCGGCGGCCGCACCTTGGTGATGCGCAACCTGACCGGCCTGTGGCTGCTGGAGCAGTGCCTGCGCAGTTGGTCTGCGCAGGGTCAGCGCCCGGACCTTGGCCAGTTGCTGCATCTCGCGTCGAGGCCATCGGTCGCGGAGTCATTCGTCGACGTCGGGGCGCAGGCATTGGTGAGTACCGCCGACGTCCCCGAGCACATCCGGCGGTTGTGCCGTGACAGCGGCCAGCGACCACCGCAAACGCAGGCCGAGTTCGTCCGATGCATTCTGATCAGTCTGGCCCTGGCCTACCGGATGACCATCCGTCGGGCCGCCGAACTGACCGGCCGTGCCATCAACTCCGTGCATCTGTTGGGGGGTGGTGCTCGCAACGCACTCCTCACCCAGCTCACCGCGGACGCATGCGAGCTGCCGGTACACGCCGGACCGGTGGAGGCCTCGAGCGTGGGCAACATCGGCGCCCAGGCCATCGCCGCGGGACAGCTCGCATCGGTTGACGACCTGCGCCGCCTGATCGGCGATGGATTCGGCATCACCAGCTACCTGCCCGGCGCGGATCCTTCCCAGGCCGTGCCCTGGACGCGCGGTGAGCGCGTGCTCGCCAACCTGAGTAACTGAACCGGTGTACCGGACATGGCTACTTCCGCATCCGCAACCCGATCGAGGAGCACAACGTGAGTACGTACCTGGATCGCATCATCGCCCTGTCCAGGGCGCTCGGCGCGCCTGGTCAGGACCTCGTCATCCTCGCGGAGGGCAACACCTCCATCCGGACTTCCCAAGACCGCATGCTGGTCAAAGCCAGCGGCGCCTACCTCGAGACCGCTGGCGAGGGGGACTTCGTCGAGGTCGACCTGGGGGAGCTCGTCGCACTGCTGGAGGATCCGGCGACCGACGATCAGGCGATCGCGGCGGCGTTCGACCGGATGGGCCGCCAGCTTGGGCGCCGGCCCTCCGTCGAGGCGATGTTGCACGCGGTGTGTCTGGTCGAGGGCGGTGCGAACGTGGTCGGTCACACGCATCCGATCCCGGTGAACGCACTGTTGTGCTCGGTACACGCTGAGACCCTCGCGAACAAGGTCGTCTATCCCGAGCAGATCGTGGTGCTGGGGAGCAAGCCGATGCTGGTTCCCTATGTCGACCCCGGTCTGTCCCTGGCCCGCGACGTCCGGAGCCGGCTGCGCGACCACATCGCCAGCGAAGGCTCGCCGCCCAAGGTCATCTACCTGGCCAACCATGGCATGTTCGCGCTCGGGGAATCGGAGCAAGAGGTGCTACGTATCACCGCGATGGCGGTCAAGGTCAGTCGCATCGTGCAGGGAGCCCTGGCCGCGGGCGGCATCTGCGAGCTGAGCAGGCAGTCGGCCGCGCGGATCGACGGTCGCGAGGACGAGGAGTACCGTCGGGCGGTCCTGGCTGCCCACGACGGCGCACAGTCGGCGGGGGTGGCCCGGTGAGTGCGGCACTGCAAGGCAAGGTCGCCGTGGTGACGGGCGGCAGCTCAGGAATCGGGCTGGCGACGGCACGGGAGCTGTCCCGGCTCGGGGCTTCGGTCACCGTCGCCGCCCGTTCAGCCGACCGGCTGGCCAGCGCGTTGGACACGTTGGCGGGTCCGGCGCACAGCGTCGTCGCGGACATCGCGGAACCAGGTGCTGCGCGGGCGGTGCTGTCAGCGGCCGCGGAGCGGTTCGGCCCAGCCGACATCGTCGTCGCCAATGCCGGCATCTACCTCGCCGACGAGGTGTGGACCAACGACCCCGCCGACATCGACCGTTTGATCGCCACCAACATCGGCGGCGTGATGCAGACCGTACATGCTGCCCTGAACGTGATGCTGCCCCGAGGCGTCGGCGATGTGATCGTGACCGGTTCGGTGTCCGGCACCCAGGCGATCCACTGGGAGCCTGTGTACTCCGCCTCCAAGCACGCGCTGCGCGCGTTCGTGCACGGGGTCCGCCGGCAGCTTGTCGGGACCGGTGTGCGGCTCGGACTGATCGCGCCCGGCGTGGTGCTCAACGACCTCTGGAAGGTAACCGCCGAGGACGACATCTCCGACCGGGTAGCGGCGCAGACCGGAATCCGCTCCGAGGACGTGGCCGAGGCGGTGGCCTTCATGCTCACCAGGCCCCGGCACGTCACCATTCGGGACCTGGTCGTGCTGCCGACGAACCAGGAGATCTAGCACGGTTGCGCTGCGCAGTTAGGCAATCAAGTATGTCAATGGCTTGCGCTTCGCGTCAGGTGGAATTTTAGATCCTTCAGTCGGGCGCGAGAGCGTTGACGAGATTTACTCCCATCGATAGTGTCCGTGCCACACACCGCATGGTGTCGCGGCGATTGGGAGGGAATCCATGTTTAATGCAATGGTTGTCGGCAGCGTGCTCCTTTCAGTTCTTGCACCACCGGCGGCTGCGCAGACCACCCCACCGCCACCGAATAAAATTGTCATCGACCTCGTGACCGTCAATGGTTCGGGCTGCCCGGCAGGTACGGCCGCCGTTGCCGTCGCGCCGGACAACACGGCGTTCACAGTTACTTACAGCCACTACATGGCGCAGGTGGGTGTCGGCGCCAAGCCGACCGACTTCCGCAAGAACTGCCAGCTCAACCTGAGCGTGCATGTGCCGCAGGGCTTCACGTACGCGATCGCTGAGGCCGACTATCGCGGCTTCGGGCACCTCGAGAACGGAGCCACCGGCCTGGAGCGGGCCAACTATTACTTCCAGGGCCAGCGGCAGACCGCGTTCATTAACCATTCCTTTGCCGGTCCGCTCAACGACGACTGGTACACGACCGATTGGGTCGACGTCGCGGCGTTGGTTTTCGCGCCCTGTGGGGAGCAACGCAACTTGAACATCAACACCGAGTTGCGGGTCGGTGCGGGCAGTTCGGATCCTGCGAAGACGACGAGTTTCATGTCCATGGACTCGACCGACGCCAGCATTGACACCATTTACCATTTCGCCTGGAAGAAGTGCCCGTAATAGAGGGTGGTAAAACGTGAGGTGTCGAGGGTGCGACGCACCCTCGACACCTCACCGCATTCGGGCCGTTGCGGCCCGGTGGTCTAGCAGCGAACTACCCCGGCTGCCGGGTCGTGGCCGGTGGTCAGGTAGCGACCGGCGATGTAGTGGCCGGCGGGATTGACCGTGCGGTACCAGATGTTGTTGCCGGCAATGGCCTGACCGGTGACATAACAGGCGACCGCTATCCCGGTCCCGGCCTTGTCGATGGTGCCGACGATGCGCGACGTGGTGCCGGTGTTGGGCTGGGCGCGGATGCGTACGGCAGCGGACCTGGTGGTGAAGGTCATCGGCCGGCTGCCCTCCGCCGGGGGAGTCGGTCCGGCCGTGGCGGGCGGGCGCACGGCTGCGTGGCCCTGGCTTTTGGTCCCGGTAGCGGCGCCAATGGCGACAGGGAGGACAGCGACGGTGGCCAGGCCAGCGACCGCCAGTACTGGCATGGAAGGGACAAATCGCACCATCGATATTTTCTCCTCGTACCGGATATATCGCTCGAACGATGTTATCCGTTTGAGGACATGACGGCGCCGCGCAGCTCGGTCCGACATGAGCAATCCCTGCGGAACCGCTGAGAAAGGTCGATACCCGCGGTGTCAGGCTTCAGGCCGCGGCCGGGCGGGTGGTATCGGGCCCAGGTAGACCCAGAGGCCGTTGTCGCGCACGAAGCGGCTGTGCTCGTGCAGCATGCCCATCCGCCCATGCTGCCGCGCTGAAGCGTGAGCGCATGAGCAGCTCCGCCGTCGGTGCCGTTGCAAGCCCTCGGTGGAGGCGTCCGCAGCAGCGACCGTAGGGCTGCCCGAGCCCACAGGGGCAGGGTGAGGCCGGATCGAACCCCGCCGTCCGGTGCGAGCTGCGTCTGGCCACTCCTCATTGTGACCGGAGCCCCGGCGCCGCCTGGATCACCCCATGCGCTCCTGGCTGCGCACGCGCTGGCGGCCGAGTGCCAGGTAGCCGACGAACCCGATGGCGAACGACGCGGCCACTCCGAGGTTGGCGTAGGCCCACGCGCCGGTCCTACCGCCGAGCCCCAGTACCGAGAGCAGGTAGCCCTGCCAGGACAGCCACGAGGCGGAGGTGTTCGTCACCAGCCCCCAGCCGACCGCCGTGCCGACGACGACGAGCCCGACCGCCACCGCGTTGACGCGGGCGTAGCGGCCCTCGGGCCGGTAGAGGTCCGCCTCGGCGTACGCGGTCTTGCGCAGCGCGAGGTCGGCGAGGAAGACGCCGCACCAGCCGGCGATCGGCACGCCGAGGGTGATGAGGAAGCCCATGAACGAACCGAGGAAGCTGTCGGCGATCCAGACGAGGTAGACGGTGCCGAGGATCATCAGGACGCCGTCGATCCCGGCCGCCACCCACCGCGGGATGCGCAGCCCGAGGGTGAGCAGCGCGAGCCCCGACGAGTAGATGTCGAGCACCGCGCCGCCGATGAGGCCGAGGATGGCGACGATCGCGAACGGCACGAGGTACCACGTCGGCAGGATCGTGGTCAGGGCACCGACGGGGTCGGGGCCGATCTTGCCGTTGAGGTCCTTGTCGGAGGCGGCGAGCAGCAGGCCGAACACGACCAGGACCACGGGCGCGACGCTCGCGCCGAACGTCGTCCACCCGACGACGCCGCGACTCGACGCGCCGCGCGGGAGGTAGCGGGAGTAGTCCGCGCCGGAGTTCACCCAACCGAGGCCGAAGCCGGTCATCGCGAAGATGAGCGTGCCGATGAACGCCTCGGCCGATCCACTCGGCGTCGACGACACCGCCGACCAGGAGATGTGGCCGGCGGTCAACGCGATGTACCCGACAGTCAGGACAGCGGTGGCGATCGTGATGATGCCCTGCAGGCGCATGATGGCGTCGAAGCCGAGGATCCCGGCGAGCACGATGACTCCGGCCACGACGAGAAACGCGACGATCTTCGTTGCGCTCCCGTTCCCCCAGCCGAGCCGCTCGAACACGGTCGCCGTCGCCAGCGTGGCGAGGGAGCAGAGCACGGTCTCCCAACCGACGAGCAGGACGTAGCTGAGGGCTGCCGGCAGCGCGTTGCCGCGTATCCCGAACGCGGCCCGGCTGAGGATCATCGTGGGCGCCGAACCGCGCTTGCCGGCCAGCGACACGAAGCCCACCAGCAGGAACGAGACCACGGTACCGAGGATTCCGGCGATCGTCGCCTGCCAGAACGAGACCCCGAAACCGAGGAAGAACGATCCGTAGCTGATGCCGAGGACGGCGATGTTCGCGGCGCACCACGGCCAGAAGAGGTCACGTGGCCGGCCCTTGCGCTCATCCTCGGCGATGACGTTGATGCCGTTGAGTTCGACGGCGAGCCCGGTGGGCCCGCTGCCGCCGGCCTCCGCCGGCCGAGACCCCGTCGGTCGGGCGCCTGTGGTCATGACGTTCCCCCTGCTTCGCTGTGACGGGTGACGACTGCGCGCTCGAGCACCGTACGGATGACAGTGCCAAGCCTTGCGGCGGACGCCTCGGCCACGGCCACGACCTCGGCGGGGTCGATCGGCCCGCCATCGATCTCGACCGCGGTAACCACGGACAGGCCGAGCAGTTCGAGACCGGCCTCGCCCGCGGCGATCGCCTCGACCACGGTGGACATGCCCAGGATGTCGGCGCCGAGCGTCCGCAGCATCCGCGCCTCCGCCGACGTCTCGTAGTGCGGGCCCGGCAGGAAGGCGTAGACACCCTCGACGAGGGTCGGGTCGGTTTCGAGGGCGAGTTTCCGCAGCCGCGGGCTCCAGCACCGGGACAGGTCGAGGAAGCGCGGCCCGCGCAGTGGTGAGGTGCCGGACAGGTTGAGGTGGTCACCGATGACGACGCCGGTGCCCAGACCCCACTCCGGGCGCAGCGTGCCGTTCGCGTTGGTGAGCACCGCGGTGCGACAGCCGCTGGCCGCGGCGGTGCGGACGGCGTGCGCCACGGCGTCGACGCCGAGCCCCTCGTAGAGGTGCGTGCGCCCGAGGAAGCACAGCAGGCGGGCATCGCCGAGGGCGTAGGACCGGACGAGCCCGAGATGGCCATCCGCGACGGGCGCGTGGAACCCGGGCAGGTCCACCATGGGTAGTTCGGCCACCGGCACCCCGAAGGCGTCGGCGGCGCCGCTCCAGCCGCTGCCCAGCACGACCACGGCGTCGTGGCGGCGGCAGGCCGTCGCCGAGGCGATCGCCGTCGCGGCGTCGGCGGCGAGCCGGTACGGATCGCGCGGTGCCGGGCTGTGCACGCGCACCTCCTCATCGCCGCAACTTGACACTGTCACCGTGATCAGCTTCTGTGTACTGGACATGTCTGCACCGGTCAAGCACGCCGTCAGCGCCCTCGACCCCCGGCATTTCCGGTCGCGGCTCGCCTTCGGGTCGAGGCGGTGAGCGAAGCGGTGGTGGCTCGGCGCGACCGGGCCCTCGGGGCACTTACCGGGCTGGCGCTCGGTGACGCACTCGGCATGCCCACCCAGTCGCTCTCACGGCAGCGGATCCTCGAGCGGTACGGCGCGCTCACGTGGTTCGTCGACGCCCCGGACGAGAACGAGATCAGCCGGGGCACCGCCGCCGGGCGGGTGACCGATGACACCGACCAGGCCCTGATCCTCGGCCGGCTGCTCGTCGAGGGAGCAGGGCGGGTGGACCCGCGGCGGCTCGCCGACGAGCTGCTGTCCTGGGAGGCCCGGATGGTGGACCAGGGGTCGGCGGACCTGCTCGGCCCGTCCACCCGCCGCGCCCTCCAACTCCTCGCGCAGGGCGCCCCGGCCGGCACGACCGGCCGGTGGGGCGACACCAACGGAGCCGCCATGCGGGTCACGCCCGTCGGGATCGTCTACCCGCCGGACCCGATCGACCGGCTCGTCGACGCCGTCGCCGACGTCAACCGGGTCACCCACGACACCACCGTGGCGAACGCGGGAGCCGCGGCCGTGGCGGCAGCGGTCAGCGCCGGGATCGATGGTGCCGCACCGGCGGAGGCGATCGCGCTCGGCATCGATGCCGCGCGGCTCGGGTCGACGCGTGGACACTTCGTACCGGGCGCCGACGTCGCGGCGCGCATCGAGTGGGCGTGTGAACTCGTCTCATCCAGCCGCGACCCGCTCGAGGTCATCTACCGGCTCGTCGGCACGGGTCTGGCGACCCAGGAGGCGGTCCCGGCGGCGTTCGCCGTCGTCTCCGTGTATTCGGACGACACCTTCCAGGCGTGCCTTGCGGCAGCGAGCCTGGGCGGGGACTGCGACACCGTCGCCGCGATGGCCGGCGCGATCAGTGGCGCCTGCCACGGGTTCGCCGCCCTGCCCGGTAACGCCGTCGCCACGTTGAACGCGGCGAATCCCGCTCTCGGCATCGATCCGCTCGCCGAGCGGCTGCTCGAACTGCGCGACCACCTGGGTGCCGCGTCGTGACCGGCGGACCGCACCGGCTCGTCCTCGTGGGCAGCGTCCTCGCCGACATCCTCATGTCCGTGCCGAGGCTGCCCGAGCGCGGCGGCGACGTCCTGGCCTCGGGCGCGGCCACCCAGGTGGGCGGCGGGTTCAACGTCCTCGCGGCAGCCCGACGGCTCGGGCTGCCCGCAGCGCTCGCCGGGCGCGTCGGCGACGGTCCGTTCGGCAGGCTGGTCGCCGCCGCGCTGGCGGCAGAGGGGATCGAGCCGCTCATCCCGGTGGGTCGTGGCGACACCGGCTTCTGCGTCGGGCTGGTGGAGCCGGACTCCGAGCGCACGTTCGTCACCAGCCCGGGAATTGAGTCGGAGTTGACCGCCGACGACCTGGCGCGGGTGGAGGTCCGTGCCGGCGACGCGCTCTACGTGTCCGGCTACGACCTGTGCTACCCCGTCACCGGGCCGGCGGTCGCGGCCTGGTGCCTCGATCTCGACGACTCTTTGCTCGTGCTGGACCCGGGACCGCTGGCGGTGGAGATCCCACCGCGGGTGCTCGACCCTGTGCTGGACCGCACCGATGTGCTCACGCTCAACGAGCGTGAGGCCCGCCTGCTCGCCGGCGTCCCCGACGTGGACGAGGCGAGCCGCGTCCTTCGCGACCGGCTCCACCCCGGTTGCGTGCTCATCGTGCGCCGGGGCGCCCGCGGCTGCGCCCTGCACCTGCCGGGACAGGCCGATCCCGAGTACCTTCCCGCGCCAGCGGTCACCGCAGTGGACAGCACCGGCGCCGGCGATGCCCACACCGGTGCCTTCCTCGCCGAACTGCACCGGACCGGGTCGATGCGCGAGTCCGCGCGGGTCGCCAACGCCGCGGCGGCGCTCGCCGTGACGCGCGCCGGGTCGGCGACGGCTCCGAAGCGCGACGAGCTCGACCGGCTGTTGAGGAGCTGGGACATCTCGATCCCGCGATGACGACCTCGGGCGGACCGGCCGCCGTCTCGAGTAGCCGCGTCAGCGGGCCTGGGAGCGGATGTCGTCGGGCCAGTGCAGTTGGACGCCGAGGTCGGACAGCACCGACTGGAACTCGGTGAGCAGGTCGGGTTTCGACGACACAGCCCGGGGCGGTACCCCGCGATTGAGGCTGAACGCGGCCAGCGCCCCGGCGGCCTCGCCGGTGTTCCACTCCACCGGGTGCAGGCGGTAGCAGCCGTTGGTGATGTGTGTGACGCCCAAGCATTTGCCGGCCGCGACGAGGTTGTCCAGGCGTACCGGCACCAGGGCGCCGAGCGGGATCTGGAACGGGTACGTGGCGATGTCGAGGTAGCCGCGGCCGGAGGCACTCGGGTGCAGGTCGATGCGG
>JAOPWA010000357.1 GCA_025965915.1 Dactylosporangium sp.
TGGTGTCGGCCGCGCCGACCGCGAAGGCTGCGCATAGCGCCCCGTCTGTGACGGTTGCACGCGCTGGGGTCTGCCCGATTTCGGCTCGGGCGTGGGTCCGGCCGGCGGCGGCGGGGGAGGCGGCGCGGACATCGGAACATCCGACCGGGAATCGATCGTGTACGTCGCCTGGGCGCTGCTGGCGTTAGGCGCTGAACCCTTCACGATGTGCGCGCCCGACGCGCCCGACGGCGGTGTGATCGTCACGCTCACGGAGCACGTCCCGTTGTCCCACCCCGGCTGACGGGCCTGGGCGATGGCACGACCGTCCCACGAGAACGTGACCGGGCTGCCGCAGGATGGCCCGAACCATCCCCAGGAACCGGGGTACGAGTAGGTGGCGTTCACCGACGCGCCGGCGGCGCCGTGGCTGGCGGACAGGCTGAGGCTCGCCTCGGTCGCGGCGAGTGCCGGTGAGACGGCGAACAGGACGGCGGCAACGCCGATCAGGGCGACAAGAGCAGGACGGGCAGCGCGCACCCGCACATACTGATGCAGATATCTGACTTTGACAAAGGGTGCGACTGAGATCGGGTGCGGACGCACTTGTCAGTACATCGACATTCCGCTATGCGTGGCGGGGCGGCGCCGAGCAGGCTCGCGACCCGGTGGCTGGCTCGGTCTCGGACCGGGTTCGATCGGTGGGACCGGATATGTGACCGGCTGGCCGGCCGCCAGCACGAATACGCGGCCGTGATGGGCCAGTTCGACCGGGTCGCCACCGTCGAGTGTGTACGTGGCCTCGGTGCCGGTCACCCGCACGCACAGCCGCTGCCCCCGCCACAGCACACTGAACGTGAGGCGGCTCAGCGGTCCGGGCAGCCGGGGCGCGAACGTCAGCGAGCCGCCGCTGTCGCGCATACCGCCGAACCCGTTCACCAGTGCGATCCACGCCCCGGCCAGCGACGCGATGTGCAGCCCGTCGCCGGTGTTGTGCTCAAGGTTGTCGAGGTCCATCCGGGCGGCTTCGCCCAGGTAGTCGTAGGCGAGGTCAAGCTGGCCGACCTCGGCGGCGATCACCGACTGGGTGCAGGCCGACAGCGACGAGTCGCGTACGGTCAGCGGCTCGTAGTACGCGAAGTCGCGGGCCTTGTCGGCGGCGGTGAACGCGTCACCGCGCTTGTGCAGCGCCAGTACCAGGTCGGCCTGCTTGATCACCTGCTTGCGGTACAGCTGGAAGTAGGGGAAGTGCAGAAGCAGCGGGTACTGGTCAGGGGCGGTGTGTCCGAAGTCCCAGACCTCGTGGTCGGTGAACCGTTCGGCCTGCGGGTGTACCCCGCGCTTCTCGTCGTACGGCACGACCATCCCGTCGGCCGCCAGCCGCCAGGCGGCGATCTCGTCGGCGTCCACGCCCAGCGACGCGGCTTCGTCCGGATGGCGGCCCGCGGCCTCCGCGGCACCGAGAAGGTTTCGCTGCGCCATGACGTTCGTGTACACGTTGTTGTCGGCGAGCGCGCTGTACTCGTCCGGACCGGTGACCCCGTCGATACGGAAACCGCCGTCGGGATGGTGGTAGCCCAGGGAGGCCCACAGTCGGGCCGTCTGCACCAGCAGCGCGAGTCCGACCTCGCGCTCGAACTTCTCGTCACCGGTCGCCTGGACCAGGCGAATCGCCGCGTCGGCGATGTCGGCGTTGATGTGGAAGGCGCCTGTTCCGGCCGGCCAGTACGCCGAACACTCATCACCGTTGATGGTTCGCCACGGAAACGCCGCACCGTCGAGCGTGAGCTGTCGGGCCCGCTTCTGGGCATTCGGGATCGTCAGGTGCCGCCACCGCAGCGCGTCGGCCGCCGCGTGGGGAGCGGTGTACGTCAACGCCGGCAGCACGTACGACTCGGTGTCCCAGAAGGCGTGGCCGTCGTAGCCGGGACCGGTGAGCCCCTTGGCGGGGATGGGCCGGCTCTCGGCCCGGGCGCTGGCCTGCAGCACCTGGAACAGGGCGAACCGCACCGCCTGCTGCACCTCCGGGTCACCGTCCAGGTCGACGTCGGCGCGGGCCCAGTAGTCGTCCAGGTACTGACGCTGCTCGGCCAGCAGGCCGTCCCACCCGGTGGTGCGGGCGAGCGTCAGCGCCGCCTCCACCTGGGCGGAGATGGCCGGTATCGACCGTTGGCTGGACCAGCCGTACGCCAGGAACTTCACCACCCGCAGCGACTGCCCGCTGGCCAGCCGGGTGACCAGCGTTAACCGCGCGGTGTCTTCGGAGCACTCGATACTCGTCCGTACATCGGACGGGCAGTGCACCGCGTGGTCCATACCCACGCCGACCCGCCGTCCGCTGCCGCGCGTACTGTGCACCAGCCGTGCGCGCGCGTCGTGTGCGATGTGCTGTTCGGCCCGTAGCGGCGCTTCCAGGACGGCCGCCGCCCGGGGGTCTTCGGACATCGCCGGCAACTGCTCGTTGGCCACGAGTTCGGACTGCAGCACGACGTGCAGCGGCCCGTTGACCGGCCGCACCTCGTACAAGACCGCCGCGGTCGCGCGCTGGGTGAACGACACCAGCCGGGTCGAGGAGATGTGCACGCCATGGCCGGAGGGCGAGATCCACTCGGCGGTACGCCGCAGCACCCCGTCGCGCAGCGACAGCACCCGCTCGTGGGCGCGCAGTTCGCCGTAGCGCACGTCGAACGGCTCGTCCTCGACCAGCAGCCGGATCAGCTTGCCGTTGGTGACGTTGATGACCGTCTGCCCCGAGTCCGGATATCCGTAGCCGGCCTCCGCGTACGGGAGGGGACGGAACTCGAACACCGAGTTGAGATAGGTGCCCGGCAGCCCGTGCGGCTCGCCCTCGTCGAGGTTGCCGCGTAGCCCGATGTGACCGTTGGACAGCGCGAACACCGACTCCGACTGCGCCAGTACGTTGAGGTCGAGCCCGCTTTCCCGAACGTCCCACGGCTCGGCCGGGAAACCAGGATGCGT
>JAOPWA010000403.1 GCA_025965915.1 Dactylosporangium sp.
CCAGCGAGGTGGCCCACCCGCACCGCCCTCCAGTCACACCCCCACCGCCCAAGGTTCGTCAGATCGCGTCGTGGCTGCTACGCCATCCGACCAGCCTCGACACCGAAGAGCAGGCCACGCTCGCCGGCATCCGGGCCGCCTGCCACCACCTGGCCGCCCTCCCCGCCCACGCCACCGAGTTCGCCGAGATGATGGCCGGCCGGCGCGGCCAGCAGCTCAACGTCTGGATCGCCGCCGTCGCCGCCGACGACCAGCCCGACCTGCACTCCTTCACCGCCGGCATCAAACACGACCACGACGCCGTACTCAACGGCCTGACCCTGCCGCACACCTCCGGCGCCATAGAAGGCCGCCCCAACCACATCAAAATAAACAAACGACAAGGGCACGGTCGCGCGAAGCTCGACCTATTCCGTGAACGCGACCTACTCACCACCTGACGACCGCGGCCCTGACGGGTCAATCTCGATCACGAAAAGTGGGCCAGACTCAGATCCAGTGTTCACGCGGAACCGACAACGAGATACGGCGGTCCGCTGCAGGTCGTGCACGGTGTCCCCGCTGCGCCTACGCTGGACAGCTCCAAGATGGTGAAGTGGCTGCGGCTGGCGCGAGGACAACCAGCAGTTCCACAACTTCGTCGCCATCTGAACCCGGGCGGCGTCACCTCGTAACTCAGACCGCGGCTTGCGGAAAGGTCCAACCATGCAGAAGTTGTCGCTGACCGCTCTCGCCCGCCAGCACCTCGAAACTGCCAGGCAGGAATCCAGTGGCCGCAGTGCCCACACCGTGTATGGCGGCCACGAACATGTGCTGCGCCAGACCGTTATGGCGTTCACCGTGGGCCAGAGGCTCGATGAGCACGAGAACCCCGGGGAGGCCACCGTGCACGTGCTACACGGCCGGGTGCGCCTGGCCACGACAGAAGCCTCCTGGGAGGGCTTGCCGGGAGACCTCATCATCGTGCCGGCCGCCCGGCACACCCTGGAGGCCTTGGAAGACGCCGCGGTGCTACTCACCGTGGCCAAACACCGCTGACGGCGGTCGCGCGTCGCACACCGTCGATCCCCCGCATTGCCTGGGATTGGAGCTGCCGCCACTGCTCCTAGGGGTGGCGCGGTTTCGGGGGGTAAGGCCCCAGTTCTTACAACGTTCCTACTACGCCATTCCGGGCAACGTTGATACGTACACAGAAGCGGACAGAACGGCAGCAACCAATCCCGCGGCCTGTCCCCGGGTCACCTCGTCCGCCGGTTTTTGGTCTTCGCTGTGACCACGGTTGTGACCACGACCGGTCAAGTGCAGCGCCTGTCATCCAGTCCGAACCGCAACCTCTGAGCAGCGAGCGAATAACGACATTGATCGAGCGCGGCTGGGGTTGACCGGGTTGATGCACGCCGCGAGCCGGTCCGCCACGCCCGCCACACAGGCGCAGAATCACGGCCACTCGTCAGGATCTACCCAACGTCCGGCCCAGAGGGAAGTTGCAGGCGCAAACACGACTCGCCTAATTCGCGACCTACCGCCGAGGAAGGTGGCCGACCTTCACTCGTCACGAGGCCGGACGACATGAGCCGGTGCCGGCATCTGAGGAAGTCGAAGCTTCCCCCACCCATTACCGGCAGAGATCCAGGTAGCGCCGATAGGCGCTGAGGGTGCCGCGGAGGCGCGCTTGCGGTGGCGCTGAATGAGTTACGCGTCGAGCATGGATGGTGACAGACGGTTTCGGTTGGAGGAGAACAACGGGATGGGACGCAGCGTTGCTCAGCAGCTCATCGAGGGACATCTGGTCAGCGGCGAGGTGGTCGCCGGCCAGGAGGTCGGCATTCGGGTTGATCAGACCCTGACCCAGGACGCTACCGGCACCCTGGTCATGTTGGAGTTGGAGGCGCTGGGCCTGGACCGGGCGCACACCGAGGTCAGCGTGCAGTATGTCGACCACAACCTGCTGCAAGCTGACGAGAAGAACGCCGAGGATCACCTGTTTCTTCGGTCGGCGGCCCGCCGCTTCGGCCTGTGGTTTTCCAAGCCGGGCAACGGTGTCTCCCACCCCACGCACATGCAGCGCTTCGGCAAGCCCGGCAAGACCATGGTCGGTTCGGACTCGCACACCTGCGCTGCCGGCTCGCTGGGCATGCTGGCCATCGGCGTCGGCGGCCTGGAGGTGGCGCTGGCCATCGCCGGCCAGCCACTGCACATCCGGATGCCGCAGATCTGGGGCATCCGGCTCACCGGTGAACTGCCGCCATGGT
Organism: Dactylosporangium sp.; assembly: GCA_025965915.1. Classification (GTDB taxonomy): domain Bacteria; phylum Actinomycetota; class Actinomycetes; order Mycobacteriales; family Micromonosporaceae; genus Planosporangium. Next base: position 2,253 of record JAOPWA010000403.1, read on the forward strand.
GCTCGGCCAAGGACGTGATCCTGGAAATGCTGCGCCGCCACGGCGTCAAGGGCGGCCTGGACCGGATCATCGAGTACCGCGGCCCGGGGCTGGAACACCTGTCCGCGATGGACCGCCACGTCATCGCCAACATGGGCGCTGAACTCGGCGCGACCACGACCGTGTTCCCCGCCGACGACGCGGTGCGCACTTTCCTGCACGCCGAGGGCAGAGACGACGACTTCACCGAGTTGATCGCCGACGAGGACGCCGGCTACGACGTCACCGACGACATCGACTTGTCCAGGCTAGAGCCCCTGATCGCCAAGCCGTCCTCGCCGGGCAATGTGGTGGCGGTGCGCGAGGTCGCCGGGTGCGAGGTCAGCCAGGTGGTGATCGGCTCCTCGGCGAATCCCGGGCTGCGCGACTACGCGATCGCCGCGGCGATACTCAAGGGACGCCAGACCAGCGATGCCGTCAGCTTCGACATCAACCCGTCGTCTCGGGAGGTATTCGAGGACCTGACCCGGATGGGCGCCACGTTCGACCTCATCGCGGCCGGTGCCCGTATCCACCAGGCCGGGTGCATGGGCTGCATCGGGATGGGCCAGGCACCGGCCGGCGGGCACAACTCGCTGCGCACCTTCCCGCGCAACTTCCCTGGCCGCTCCGGCACCAAGGACGACGCGGTGTGGCTGTGCTCGCCGGAGACCGCGGCGGCAGCCGCGCTCACCGGAGTGATCACCGACCCGCGCGACCTCACCGAGAAGCTCGGCCTGGACTACCCGCGGCTTGCGTTGCCGGAGAAGGCGTCGGTGAACACCGCGATGCTGGTCGCGCCCCTGCCGCAGGCGGAAGCCGTCAAGGAGGAACTGGTCAAGGGGCCCAACATCTCCTCGCTGCCGGACTTCCCCGAGCTGCCCGACCGGATAGACGCGCCAGTACTGCTCAAGGTGGGCGACGACGTGTCCACCGACGAGATCTCGCCGGCCGGCGCTCGGGCGCTGCCGTTGCGCTCGAACATCCCCAAGCTCGCCGAGTTCACCTTCACCCAGGTCGACGAGGACTACCCACGCAGGGCGCGGGGGTGCAAAGAAGAAAGCGGCCACCTGATCGTCGGCGGCCACAACTACGGCCAGGGCTCCTCCCGCGAGCACGCCGCGATCACCCCGCGCTACCTCGGCCTGCACGCCGTGCTGGCGAAATCGTTCGCCCGCATCCACTGGCAGAACCTGGCGAACTTCGGCATCCTCGCGCTGGAGTTCGTCGACGAGCGCGACTACGACCGCATCGACCCGGGCGACACACTGGTGACCGACGGGCTGCGAGACGCACTCACGGGTTCTCAACAGCTCATCGTGACCAACACCGGCAAGCACGAGCAGTACCCGGTGCGCCACCAGCTCTCGCCGCGTCAGGTGACGATGGTGCTCGCCGGCGGCCAAATCCCACTGCTGGCCCGCTCGGTCAAAACCCTGTGGGGCTCGTAAAGCGGGTTCGGCTACGCTGCCTGCGCATACTCGTTGATCAACCCGCCCAGGACTAGGCGCCGGTGAACCCGGGCGGCGTTCAGGTCAACAACGTGCGGTGCAGGATTCGGTGGCTGCTGCCCGAGCGAACGATGTGGACGGTGGCCGTTGTAGTGCGAGGTGTACTCGCCGAGGACCGCCGCCAGATGACGCTCGCCGACAATGAGCGTCCGGTCGGTGCACTCCCGGCGGACGGTGCCCACCCAGCGCTCGGCGAATGAGTTCGCTCGGGGCGCCTGCGGCGGGGTCTTGATCACGTCGATGCCGGCGGCGAAAACCGCGTCGAAGACGGCCGTGAACTTCGTATCGCGATCGCGCGGCAGAAACCGCAGCCCAGCCGCGCGCTGGTCGAGGTCCACCAGTAGATTCCGTGCCTGCTGCGCCACCCAAGCGCCGGTTGGATGGGCCGTCCCCCCGACCACATGGACCTGCCGGGTGGCGATCTCGACGAAGAACAGCACATAGACCCGCTTGAACAACACCGTGTCGACCGTGAAGAAGTCGCACGCCAGGATCGTGCGCGCCTGCGCGGTCAGGAACTGTTTCCACGTGGGCCCGGACCGCCGAGGTGCCGAGTCGACCCCGGCCCGGTGGAGGATCTTCCACACCGTGCTGGCAGCCACCCGGTAGCCCAAGCCGACCATCTCGCCCTGGATGCGC
>JAOPWA010000422.1 GCA_025965915.1 Dactylosporangium sp.
AGACACGGCAGAGGGGGCGCACCATGACGATGGCGGTACTCGGTACGGGGATCATGGGCTCGGCGATGGCCCGCAACTGGCTGAAGGCGGGCGAGGCAGTACGGGTGTGGAACCGTACCCGGGCGAAGGCCGAGCCGCTGGCCGAGGCCGGTGCGCAGGTGGCCGACGACCCCGCGGCCGCGGTTGACGGTGCCGACGTGATCGTGACGATGCTCTACGACGCTGACGCGGTGGCGCGGACGTTGGAGGCAGCGGACGACCGGCTACGACCCGGAGCCCTGTGGCTGCAGATGAGTACGGTCGGCATCGAGGGAGCGCAACGCCTCGCCGACCTGGCAGCCAGATACCGACTCACCTACGTCGACGCGCCCGTCGTCGGCACGAAGGAGCCGGCCGAGCAGGGCAAGCTGACCGCGCTGGCGTCCGGCCCCGACGAGGCGCGAGACCGCGTCGAGCGGCTGCTGCGGCCGGTCGCCGCGAAGGTGCTCTGGTTGGGCCCGGCCGGTACCGCCAGCCGGATGAAGCTCGTCGCCAACTCTTGGGTACTCGCCGCGACCGAAGGCGTGGCCAACTCGATCGCCCTCGCCGACGCCCTCGGACTCGACGGCGCCGATTTCCTCGAGGTGATCAGCGGTGGACCGCTTGATCTGAAGTACGCCCACGTCAAGGGCGCGCTGATGATGCGCCGCGAGTTTCCGCCGTCGTTTCCGGTCAACGGCGCGCTCAAGGATGCGAATCTCATCCTCGCGGCCGGCGAGTCGGCCGGCGTCGACCTGGCAGCGGTCGAGGCGGCCCGGCGGCACCTGGACGAGGTCGCCAGGCAAAGCCATCGCGACGAGGACATGTCGGCTATGTACCTGGCGGCACGCCGGGCGATCTGAGCATGGTCGAAGCCGGACGCCGGGTCACCCCGGTGCCGGCGCCGGTGTCTCGTTGAGCGGGCCCAGCCGTCGCAGTCGCCGTCTGATCGCCGGCCGGCGTAGACGCTCGGTGGCGAAGGCCCGCGCCAGGAGCGCCTCCTCGGCTGCCTCCGCGGCTTCATCGGCCCAGGCCCGCGCGGCAACCGTCGCGACGTCAACCGCAAGGTGTGCGCTGCGTTCCGCCGCGGCGGCGGCGTCATAACGGCGGTGCGCCTCGCGCTCAGCCGCGCGCCGCAGCAGCACCTCGCGCTCGTGCCGGGCATGGATGTGGTTCCAGCCGCTGGAGTGGCGCAGGATCTCGCGCAACTGTTCCACCGAGATGCCGCCACGCCGGTAGGCCCCGAGCGCCGCACGCGCCACCTCGTCGCGCAGGTCGGACTCCTCTCGTGGAGACGGTACCGGTGGGCCCGCCGGCGCGGTCAGCACCGCGTCCGCCGTCGGGACACCGTCGACAACCAGCGACGCGGGGGACTCGGCGCCCCCTGCGATCAGTACCGGCCACGCACCGCTCGAGCTCGCGCTGGGCCAGACCGCCTCGCCGTCCGGGGCGGCGCGCAACGCCGTGACGTACGCCTGCTGGGCGGTGTCGTACTCGTACCAGGCCCGCTCCCGGACCCATTCGGCCACTTGACACCGGGCTCGCGCCGTCGCCACCGCCGCTTCCGCACCGGCGGCGGCCATCCCGGCGCTGACGGCCTGGATGCTCAGCGCATCGACCTCGGCGAGCAACCGGGCCAGATCCTGCGGGGTGGGTCGGCGGGTGCGAAGCGGTGTCACCGGCGGCATCGGGACCACTGTGGCCTGGCGGCGCTGCCACCAGGCGAGGACACCCGTCGCCAGGAGCACCACGCCGGCCGCGCCGAGCAATGCCAGCCACAGGGTCACCGCTATCGCGGGAACGAAGCCCGCAGGCGCGGCTAGGGTCGCTGGCGCGTTCACGGCAACGGCTCCCCACATCGAGTGACCGAACCGCGCCCCAACCGGGTAGCGCAGTATTCAACAGCTTAACTATGCATTGTGCCGGTTGACGCTCATGGTCTCAAGGGGTGGACAGGTCCCAAAAGGCGGACGGGCACAGCGGCCGATGTCCCGTATTTACCCGCGCCGACCAACAGCTACCCGATTGCTGAATTCACAGGTAGCAAACAGCGACCTCCAAGGTTCATCGCCGATAGTTGATCGTGACTCAAGGAGGTGCGGTGACGGCGACGACGACGCGAAGGGCTCGCCCGCAGGCCGGCGTGGTGACGCCGTCGGCGCGGTCCTGGTCGCCGGACCTCATCGGCGCCGCCTGCGTGTTCAGCGTGCTGATCGTCGTCGCGCTGTGGATACGCGGCCACGGTCTGCAGGACCTCGGCGACTTGTGGACCGGGGTCACGTCGGTCGGACGGCTGACGGGCCTGGTCTCGGCCGACCTCCTGCTGGTACAGGTGCTGCTGATGGCCCGGGTGCCGTGGATCGAGCGCACCTACGGCCAGGACCGGCTCGCCCGATGGCACCGGCTGGTCGGGTTCACGTCGTTCAACCTGATGCTCGCCCACATCGTGCTCATCACCCTCGGGTACGCGGGTACCGCCCACGCGTCGGTGCTGCGCGAGACGT
>JAOPWA010000424.1 GCA_025965915.1 Dactylosporangium sp.
ATCACCACCCTCGCCGGGCTGCTGCCACGGACCGCCGGCTGCACCTGTCCGTGACCCCAGCCACCCGGCTTCGCTGGCACCGTGCCCTGGTCAAGCGGTACTGGACCCGGCCGCACCGTCGTCCCGGACGGCCCGATACCCGCGCCGAGATCCGCCGACTCGTGTTGGACATGGCCCACGACAACGCGACCTGGGGTTACCGGCGTATCCACGGCGAACTGGCCAGTCTGGGGTACCGGCTGGCGCCCAGCACGGTGTGGCTGATCCTCAAACGCGCCGGTGTCGACCCGGCACTACAACGCTCGGGGCGCCACCTGACGGCAGTTCCTGGCCGCCCAGGCCCACACCATTCTCGCCACCGACTTCTGCCACGTCGACCCGCTGCTGTTCACTCGCCTGTACGTCCTGTTCGTCATGGAGATCTATGTCAGGTGCACGATGGACGCCCTGGGCGATCAAAGGCGTCAATAAACGTGAAAAGGGATCGCCACGGACTGCGGTTACCTCGTCAGACCCCGGCTAAAGACGCGGGGAATGCCCTGCCGCCGGAAGCATCATCGTGAACCGGGCGCCCTCGCCCGGGCAACCGTCGATGGTGAGCGAACCGCTGTGTGCGTGGAGCACTTCCCGCACCAGGGCCAGCCCCAGGCCGAATCGACGTCCCTGGCCACCGGTCTCCGGGCCTCGTGCGAAGCGCTGCAGTAACTGCTCGGCCTGCGCCGGGTCGAGGCCGTCGCCGTCGTCTTCGACGGTCAACTCCACCCCGTGCTTTCGCCGACAGGCGTAGACGGTGACCCTCCCGCCGGGATGGTTGTGCCCCAGGGCGTTGTCCACCAGTGCGGCGAGGGCACGCCGCAGCGATGACCGGACGCCGAGGACGAGCAGCGACTGATCACCGCTGATCTCCACGCCGAGAGTGACGCCCCGTTCGTCAGCGTGTGGCCGTACCGATCTGACAAGATCATGTGCCAACTCACCGACGTCGACCAGTTCGCCGACGCCGGGCTTGCTCTGAAGCTCGGCGGACAGCAACAGGTCTTCGACCACCTCCCCGAGTGCACGGGTGTCGGCCACCAACTGGCTCACGTGATCGTCGATGTACTCGTCGGCCGGCCGCCGCCGGTCGTGTGCGGCGTCGCGGGACAGCCGCCGCGCGATCAGCTGGGCACGGGTGTGCAGCACAGCCAGGGGTGTCCGTAGTTCGTGGCTGGCGTCGGCGACGAACCGACGCTGCAGCTCAAGTGCCCGCCCGAGCGGTCGGACCGCGCGGCGCCCGAGCAGAATGCCCAGCAGAGCGGCGCCGAGAACACCGACGACGCCGGCCCACAGCAGCGAGCTGATCAGGCGCTCCCCGGACTGGCGCCGCAGGGTGACGTCGAGCAGCGCGACGACGCGCCGCCCGTCCCCGTGATCGACAGTGAAGACCTCGTAGTCGCGGCCGCCGATGCGGGTGGCTGAGCGGCCGGCGGGTACGGCGCGTGGATTCATGCGTATCAGGTCGGCGGGAGCGTCGTCGCTGGCGTGCACCTGCCCGTTGACCAACTGCTCGATCAGTACCACTCCGCCACCTGGATCGGTGACGCCTCTCGCGGCGGCGGCCGCCTGCCGCACGGCGCGCTCCTCGGCCGTGTGCTCGGCGCGGATGGTCAGCGAGTATGCCAGCAGGCCCACCACCAGAAGAGTCGCCGCGACCGCCACCGTGATCTGCGCCGCGATCGCGAACCCCGCGCGGCGTAACAGCTGGGCGTCGTCCCCGAACTTCGGATTGACGGTCATGCCGAGCCCAACTGGTAGCCGATGCCGCGCACGGTGCGGATCACGTCGCGGCCGAGCTTGCGCCGCAGATAGTGCACGTAGGTATCCACCGCGCCGAGGCTCTCGGCCTCGTCGAAGGCGCCGGTCAGTAGTTCCTCACGAGTGAAGGCGCGGGCGGGACGGCTCGCAAGAACCTGGAGCAGCGCACACTCGCGGGCCGACAGGGCCACTGTCGGGCCATCGGATCCGCGCTCGCGAACCTGCCGAGTGGTGACGTCCAGTGCCCGTCGGCCCAGGGACAGCACCGGGGACCGGTCGGCATGGCGGCGCAGCAGGGCACGCACCCGGGCCAGCAATTCGTCGATGTCGAAGGGTTTGGTGAGGTAGTCCTCGGCGCCGGCGTCGAGGCCTTCGACCCGGTCGGCGACCGAAGCCCGGGCAGTCAGGACGAGCGCCGCTGTCGTGACGCCCCTGCCTCGCAGGCGGCGCAGCAGATCCACGCCCTCGATGGCCGGCAGCCGGCGGTCCAGGACGATTGCCTGATAATTGCGGGTCAGGCCCAGATGCAGCCCCGCCTGCCCGTCAGCGGCGTGATCGACCGTATAGCCGGCCTCGGTGAGCAGGTCGACGAGCATCTCCGACAGTTGCGGATCGTCTTCGACCAGCAGCAGCCGGGGGCGGCCGACGGCCGGCACGGCGGGTGGCGTCGGGAATGTCACCTACCGATCGTGACATGCCGCCGCGCTAAGAATTCTCCAAGATCCTAGCGGCATCGTGGAGGCGTGGATGCGCGACGTCCGCACCCCTCCGCGCCTGTCTAGGAGATCGCGTGCTCGACACCATCAACGGCCTACCGGTGCATCCACTGGTCGTACACGCCGTCGTCGTCCTGTTGCCGCTGGCCGCGCTCGGTGTGATCGCCATCGCCGTCCGGCCCTCGTGGCGCACCCGGTTCGGCGGCCTGGTGGCGGCCACGGCCAGCCTCGCCGTGATCGCGATCCCGTTGGCGACGGCGAGCGGCGACAGTCTGGAGACCCGGGTGGGCAATCCCGGCCGCCACGCCCAACTCGGTGACACCCTCATCTGGTTCGCGCTGCCACTGTTGGCGGTGGCGGTGGCGCTCATCTGGAGAAACCGGCGATCCGCCGCCAACGAGCCGGCGCCGCCGCGCGGCGGCCGACCGGCCGTCAGGATGACGGTCTCCGTCCTGGCGATCATCATCGCGGCCGCGAACCTGGTGCAGGTGTACCGGGTGGGCGACTCGGGCGCACGGGCGGCGTGGAGCAACGTCGGCAATGCCGCACCCGCCGCTAGGCGCTGAAGGCTCCACCCATGTCGACGACAACCACGAAGCGGTCGCAGCACCGGCCGGCCGCAGCAGCTACCCGTACGGCGGCGGGCAGCTGGTGGGCCGACGCGATCGGCGCGACCGCGGCGTTGACCATGCTGGTCGTTGTCGCGCTGTGGGTGGGCGGTCGCGGGCTGCAGGAGCTTGGCGGCTGGTGGACCGGCCTGACCTCGGCCGGCCGGCTGACCGGGCTCGTCTCGGCCGATCTGCTACTCGTACAGGTGTTTCTGATGGCCCGGGTGCCGTGGATCGAGCGCGCCTACGGGCAGGACCGGCTCGCCCGATGGCACCGGCTGGTCGGGTTCACGTCGTTCAACCTGATGCTCGCCCACATCGTGCTCATCACCCTCGGGTACGCGGGTACCGCCCACGCGTCGGTGCTGCGCGAGACGT
>JAOPWA010000476.1 GCA_025965915.1 Dactylosporangium sp.
ATCCCGTCCCGACCGACCGGCACCGCTGACGATGCCGCCGCGGGGGCCCGGGGGAAAATGGCGCGGCGGAACCATAAACCAGGCGAATGGGACAGGGGATGACCGCGCCGCAGACCAAAGCCGGCCGGCACGCCCGCATCGTGGGGCTCATCCGGGAGCGCTCGGTGCACTCCCAGACCGAGCTCGCCGAGCTGCTGGCCGCCGAGGGGACCCAGGTCACCCAGGCCACCCTGTCACGCGACCTGGAGGAGCTGGGCGCGGTCAAGGTGAGCGGGGCGTACCTGATCCCCGAGGACGGCAACCGGCCGCTACGCCAGGTGGAGCAGGCGCCGGCCCGCCTCGTACGCCTACTGCGCGAGCTACTCACCGGCGCCGATGCCAGCGGCAACCTGGTCGTCCTGCGTACCCCGCCGGGCGCCGCCCAGTTCCTCGCCAGCGCGCTGGACCGTTCCGGCCTGCCGGACGTGGTCGGCACGATCGCCGGGGACGACACGATCCTGGTCGTCGCCCGCGAGGTGACCGGCGGCCCGGCGTTGGCCCGGAAACTCGCCACCTGGGGTGGCACCGACACTGAAGCCGCTGCTGGCGGCACCGATACCGCAGCCGCTCCCAGCGGCCCGCACACATCCGAGACATATGAAGGGAGCACATCGTGACCGACCGGGTCGTGCTTGCATACTCCGGAGGGCTGGACACCTCCGTCGCCATTCCGTACCTCGCGGAGAAGACCGGCTCCGAGGTCATCGCGGTGGCCGTCGACCTCGGGCAGGGCGGCGAGGACATGACCGTCATCCGCCAGCGGGCGCTCGACTGCGGCGCCGTCGAGTCCGAGGTCATCGACGCGCGCGAGGAGTTCGCCGCCGACTTCTGTCTGCCGGCGCTTCGCGCGAACGCCCTCTACATGGACCGGTACCCGCTGGTCTCGGCGCTGAGCCGGCCGCTCATCGTGCGACACCTCGTGGCGGCGGCCCGCAAGCACGGCGGCACGATCGTCTCCCACGGCTGCACCGGCAAGGGCAACGACCAGGTGCGCTTCGAGGTCGGCATCGGCGCGCTCGCCCCCGACCTCAAGGTCATCGCCCCGGCCCGTGACTACGCGTGGACGCGGGACAAGGCCATCGCGTACGCCGAGGAGAAGGGCCTGCCGATCGACGTGACGCACAAGTCGCCGTACTCGATCGACCAGAACCTGTGGGGCCGCGCCGTCGAGACCGGTTTCCTCGAAGACATCTGGAACGCGCCGATCGAGGACGTGTACAGCTACACCCAGGACCCGACGGTGCCCAAGGACGCCGACGAGGTCGTGATCACCTTCGAGTGTGGCGTACCGGTGGCCATCAACGGTGAGACCGTCACGCCCTTCCAGGCCATCGCCGAGCTCAACCGGCGCGCCGGCGAGCACGGCGTCGGCCGCCTGGACATGGTCGAGGACCGGCTGGTGGGCATCAAGAGCCGCGAGGTGTACGAGGCTCCCGGCGCGATCGCCCTCATCACCGCCCACCAGGAGCTGGAGAACGTCACCGTTGAGCGCGACGTGGCGCGCTTCAAGCGCACCGTCGACCAGCGCTGGGGCGAGCTGGTCTACGACGGCCTGTGGTTCTCGCCGCTCAAGCAGGCTCTCGACGCGTTCATCGCCGAGACGCAGAAGCACGTCAGCGGGGAGATCCGGCTGACCCTGCAGGGCGGCCGTGCCGTCGTCACCGGGCGGCGCTCGGAGGCCAGCCTCTACGACTTCGGCCTCGCCACCTACGACGAGGGCGACATGTTCGACCAGTCCCTGGCCAAGGGCTTCGTCGACCTGTGGGGCCTGCCGAGCCGGCTGGCCGCCGCCCGCGACGCCCGCCTGGAGCACTGACCCGGTTCGCCGCGATCTTGGTGAGTTTGGCATCGTATTCGGTGTCGAACTCACCAAGATTCACTTGAAGGAGCGTGAGCGTGACGCAGACCGACGGTCCGACGCGACTGTGGGGTGGCCGCTTCGCCGGCGGTCCGGCCGAAGCCCTGGCCCGGCTCAGCGTGAGCGTCCAGTTCGACTGGCGCCTCGCCCCCTATGACCTGGCCGCCTCTCGGGCGCACGCCCGGGTCCTGGCCCGGGCCGGTCTGCTCGACGCCGAGGAGCTGGGCCGGATTCTCGCCGCACTCGACGACCTGGAGTCGGCCTGCGCCGCTGGGGAGTTCCGGCCCACGATCGAAGACGAGGACGTACACACCGCTCTCGAGCGCGGCCTGCTCGAACGCCTCGGCACGTTGGGCGGCAAGCTGCGGGCGGGGCGTTCCCGCAACGACCAGGTCGCCACCGACCTGAGGCTGTACCTGCGCGACCACGCCCGTGGCGTCGCCTCGCGCATCGTCGAGCTGGCGGACGCGCTGGTCGAGCAGGCTGGCCGGCACATCGACACGCCCGCGCCCGGCTTCACCCACATGCAGCCGGCACAGCCGATCGCGTTCGGCCACCAACTGCTCGCGCACGTCCAGGCGCTGCTGCGCGACCTCGACCGGCTGCGCGACTGGGACAAGCGCGTGGCCATTTCTCCGCTCGGCTCCGGCGCCCTGGCAGGCTCGTCGCTGCCGCTCGACCCGGCCCTGGTCGCCCGGGAACTGGGCTTCGACGCGCCCGCCGCCAACTCGATCGACGCCGTCGCCGACCGCGACTTCGTCGCCGAGTTCCTGTTCGTGGCGGCACTCACCGGCGTGCACCTTTCCCGCCTCGGCGAGGAGGTCGTGCTCTGGACCACGCCGTCGTTCGGCTGGGTCGAGCTCGACGACGCCTTCGCCACGGGCTCGTCGATCATGCCGCAGAAGAAGAACCCCGACATCGCCGAGCTCGCCCGCGGCAAGTCCGGCCGGCTCATCGGGCACGTGGCCGGGGTGCTCGCCATGCTCAAGGGGCTCGCGCTGGCGTACGACCGTGATCTGCAGGAGGACAAGGAACCGGTCTTCGACGCGGTCGACACCCTGGGGTTGGTCCTGCCTGCGCTCGCCGGAATGATCTCCACCATGACGGTACGGGTCGACCGGCTGGCCGAGGCGGCTCCCCGCGGGTACACGCTGGCCACGGAGGTGGCCGACTGGCTGGTGCGCCGGGGCGTGCCGTTCCGCGAAGCGCACGAGATCACCGGCAAGCTCGTGATGATCTGCGCCGCCCGGGAGTGTGCCCTCGACGACGTCTCCGACTCTGACCTGGCGGCGTGCAGTCCCCATCTGACGCCGGACGTACGCGAGGTGCTGTCCGTACGCGGGGCACTCGCGGCACGTACGACGCCGGGCTCGACCGGGCCAGGGCCGGTGCGCGAGCAGTTCGCAGCCGTGGAGGACCGCCTCGACGGATGGCGCGAGTGGGCCGCGGAACCGGTCGTACCGCGATAGGCGCGGCGAGAACATAAAAAGACGTCTGCGGATGCGGAGCTTGGCCTGATTGCCTACTGTCAGGCGGTACGACCCGTATCGGTGGAAGGAAATATAACTATGCGGGCACACCGTAGGTGGACGCCCGAGGTCCGAGCGTCCATGAACGACCGGACCGGCGCCCTGTGGTCGAGGCAGGGTGCCGAGGCGTCCTGGCCGGGCGCCCGTAACACCCGCTACGTCTCGTCCCGCACTCCGCCTGACGCCGACCGGTCCTCGCCGCGGTTCATCCCGCACGCGTCGATCGAGAGCTGGCGCGACAGCATGTGCCGCGACGACAGGATGCGGGCCGCTCTGCTCAACCCGATCCGCCACGAACCACGCGGACGCTGACGCCGGCCATCGCATTGGTCTCGCATTCTGGGACAATGGCGGTGGATGACAGTCGGGTTTGGTGGGGATGCACTGTGGAATGTGGGGCGCGTGAGTGAGTCAGGAACTGGCCGACCTGCTCGCCGGACCCGCCGAAGTCGCTGCCCGTGGGCTGCTCGGCTGCCGGTTGACCGCGGGCGGTGCGACGGTACGACTGAGCGAGGTCGAGGCGTACGCCGGCACCAGCGGCGATCCCGCCTCACATGCGCACCGGGGCCGTACGCCCCGCAACTCGGTGATGTTCGGTCCGCCTGGGTACGCGTACACATACTTCACCTACGGCATGCACTGGTGCATCAACGTGGTCTGCGGTCCCGAAGACGATGCGGCCGCCGTCCTCTTGCGGGCTGGCGAGGTTGTCGACGGTGTCGAGACGGCCCGGGCCCGTCGCCGGTTGCGGGTGCCTGATGATCGTCAGCTCGCCCGCGGCCCTGCGCGGCTGTGTTCCGCGTTGGGCATCGACGGTGCGGCGTACGGCACCTACCTGCTCGGCGGCGGGCCGGTCACGCTGCTTCCGCCGGCGACCCCAGTGCCCGAAGACCTCATCCGCAGCGGGCCGCGGGTCGGCGTGACCGGCGGTCACGACACCCCCTGGCGCTTCTGGCTCAAGGGCGACCCGACGGTCAGTGAGTACCGGCGACACGTGCCGAAACGGTCATCGCGCACCCGCACCTGACTACTCGTCCGGCTCGGTGAGCAGGGTCAGCTGAAGAATCGCCGGCGCCCGGTCGGCCAACTCGAGCGTCGCGCATCCGGCGTCCGGGATCATCGCCCGTCCGTTAACCGGGTATGACCGGTAGGCGCCGATGAGGGACAATCGCGGACGTGACCGACGTACTCGATGACTTGCAGTGGCGCGGCTTGATCGCGCTCTCCACCGACCTCGACGCCCTCCGCGCCGAGCTGGCGCGTGGGCCGATCACCTACTACTGCGGCTTCGACCCGACGGCGCCCAGCCTGCATGTAGGCAACCTGGTTCAGATCCTCACCGTGCGCCGTCTGCAGCTGGCCGGCAACAAGCCCCTTGCCCTGGTCGGGGGCGCCACCGGCCTGATCGGTGACCCACGGCCAGAGTCCGAGCGCACCCTCAACTCGCGGGAGACGGTCGCAGGGTGGGTTGACCGGATCCGCGGGCAGATCGAGCCGTTCCTCGACTTCGACGGCCCGAACGCCGCCCAGATGGTCAACAACCTGGACTGGACCGAGGGGCTGATGGCGCTCGACTTCCTGCGTGACATCGGCAAGCACTTCCGGGTCAACAAGATGATCGCCAAGGAGGCGGTCAGCGCCCGGCTCAACTCCGACGCCGGAATCAGCTACACCGAGTTCAGCTACCAGATCCTGCAAGGCATGGACTTCCTGGAGCTGTTCCGCCGGTACGGGTGCCGCCTGCAGACCGGAGGCAGTGACCAGTGGGGCAACCTGACCGCGGGTACCGATCTGATCCGCCGGGTCACCGGCGAGTCGGGCCACCTCCTGGCCACCCCGTTGATCACCAACGCCGCGGGGGAGAAGTTCGGCAAGTCCACCGGCGGCGGGGGACTGTGGCTGGACCCGGAGATGACCAGCCCGTACGCCTGGTACCAGTACTTCGTCAATGCTGAGGACGCGATGGTCGGTCAGCTGTTGCGGATCTTCACCTTCCTTGACCGGGAGGAGATCCTCGCGTTGGAGAAGGAGACCGCCGAGCGTCCGGCGGCACGCATCGCCCAGCGGCGTCTGGCCGAGGAGGTCACCCGGCTGGTACACGGCGAGGAGGAGACCCGCGCGGTCATCGAGGCGAGCAAGGCGCTCTTCGGTCGGGGCGACCTTGCGGCGCTGCCGCCGACGACGCTGCGGGCGGCGTTGGCCGAAGCCGGTGTGACGGCGTTCCCTGGTGCGCTGCCCCCGGTCACTGACCTCTTCAAGGAGGCCGGCCTCGCGTCGAGCCGGGGCGACGCGCGCCGCACCATCACGGAGGGCGGCGCCTACATCAACAACGTGCGGGTGACCGACGCCGAGGGCGCTGTGCCGGAAGACGCGCTCCTGCACGGAAGGTGGCTGGTCCTGCGCCGAGGCAAGAAGACCATCGCAGGGGTCGAACTGGTGCGCTAGCCGTACAGGGAATGGCCGGAGCAGGTGGGGCGTTGGCCTCCCTGCCGCCATCTTTCGGGATGGAGCAGCGCTGCAACAGGTCGGCTGCCTTGGCTTCCGGGAATGCATCCCGAGGCGTCGGCGTTGGACTCTTCTGTGTCGCCTGTTTGCACGGCTTGGTCCGTGCGGCGGGGGCCGCTGGTCTCGGGAATGTCTTCCGGAGCGCTGGCGTTGAACCTTGTGTCGCCTGTCGTACGGCTCGTCCGTGCGTCGGGTCGCTGCTCTCGGGAATGCTTCCTGGGGTTGCAGCGTTGACATGGAGGTCGTCTGGTCGGTGCCGGGTTACTCGGCGCGGCTGGGCCGCCGGTCGCGGGAATGTACTTCCTGCGGTTGGCGTTGAACTTAGGGCTCACCCTCCAGGGTCTGCGGCGTTCGGCCGGCGGTCGTCCATTTCGGACGGTTGTGGCTGGGTGTGACGTAGGACAAGGTCCGCCGATTTGACGGGCGTGACCGGGTGGGCGTAATTTTCTCTCTGCCCGCGGGGCCGCCGGAGATCAAAATCCGGTGGTTGTGCGAGGCGAACCAGGCGGGTGGCGCGATGCGCAGGCTTCGACTGGTGCCCGATCGGGCGACGGTTTCAAGCGGATGAGCGATCCGGTTTGGAGCGGGAGCGAA
>JAOPWA010000485.1 GCA_025965915.1 Dactylosporangium sp.
GGCGGCAACGGCGTCGCGACGCAGCTCCGTCCAGGACGTCACCGACCACACGTCGGCGGCCACGCCCCAGTCCGCCGCCAGCAACTGCTGCGCCTTCAACGCCCACTGCATGGCTACGCCCGAGGCCAGGATCTGGGCCCGCGGACCCTCGGATGCCGGTGCCGCGCTGTAGCGGTACATGCCGCGCAGCAGGCCGTCGACGTCCACCTCGGCCGGCTCCGCGGGCTGGGAGATCGGCTCGTTGTAGACGGTCAGGTAGTAGTAGATGTCCTCGGGCTTCTGGCCGTACATGCGCCGCAGCCCGTCCTCGACGATGTGGGCCACCTCGTACCCGAACGCCGGGTCGTAGGCCACCACGGCCGGGTTGGTCGCCGCGATCAGGTGCGAGTGCCCGTCCTCGTGCTGCAGGCCCTCACCGTTGAGCGTGGTCCGCCCGGCCGTCGCCCCGAGCAGGAAGCCCCGGGCCATCTGGTCGGCCGCCGCCCACAGCCCGTCCGCGGTGCGCTGGAAGCCGAACATCGAGTAGAAGATGTAGACCGGGATCATCGGCTCGTTGTGCGTCGCGTACGACGAGCCGGCGGCCGTGAACGAGGCCACCGAACCGGCCTCGTTGATGCCCTCGTGCAGGATCTGGCCGCTCTCGGACTCCCGGTAGGACAGGAACAGCTCCCGGTCGACCGGGGTGTAGTTCTGTCCGAATGGCGAGTAGATCTTCGCGGTCGGGAACATCGCGTCCATGCCGAACGTACGCGCCTCGTCCGGGATGATCGGCACCCACCGCTTACCGATGTTCTTGTCCTTCATCAGGTCTTTCATGAGCTTGACGAAGGCCATCGTGGTGGCCACCTTCTGCTTGCCCGAGCCCTTTTTGATCGAGCTGTACGTGTCGGAGGGCGGCAGCGCCAGCGGGATCGTGGTGGTGCGGCGGGCCGGGATCCCACCGCCGAGCTGGCGGCGGCGCTCCCGCATGTACTCCATCTCGTCGGAGTCCTCGGCCGGCTTGTAGTACGGCGGAAGGTAGGGGTTCTCTTCCAGCGCCTTGTCCGGGATGTCCAGGTAGAGCCGGTCGCGGAAGAGCTTGATGTCCTCCAGCGTCAGCTTTTTCATCTGGTGGGTGGCGTTGCGGCCCTCGAAGTGCGAACCCAGCGTCCAGCCCTTGATCGTCTTGGCCAGGATCACCGTCGGCTGCCCGGTGTGCTCGGTGGCCGCCTTGTACGCCGCGTAGAGCTTGCGGTAGTCGTGCCCGCCGCGCTTGAGGTTCCAGATCTCGTCGTCGGAGAAGCTCTCGACCATCTTGCGGGTACGTGGGTCGCGGCCGAAGAAGTGCTCCCGCACGTACGCCCCGGACTCGGCCTTGTAGGTCTGGTAGTCGCCGTCAGGGGTGACGTTCATCAGGTTGACCAGCGCGCCGTCGGTGTCGGCGGCCAGCAGCGGATCCCACTCGCGACCCCAGACGACCTTGATCACGTTCCAGCCGGCGCCCCGGAAGAACGCCTCCAGCTCCTGCATGACCTTGCCGTTACCGCGGACCGGGCCGTCGAGGCGCTGCAGGTTGCAGTTGATCACGAAAGTGAGGTTGTCGAGCTCCTCACGGGCGGCCACGCCGATCGCGCCGAGCGACTCGACCTCGTCCATCTCACCGTCGCCGAGGAACGCCCACACGTGCTGCTGACTGGTGTCGGAGATGCCGCGGTGGTGCAGGTACCGGTTGAAACGGGCCTGGTAGATCGCGTTGATCCCGCCGAGGCCCATGGAGACCGTCGGAAACTCCCAGAAATCGGGCATCAGACGCGGGTGAGGGTATGACGGCAGTCCGAGGGTGACCCCGTTCGAGCGGTGCGACAGCTCCTGGCGGAACCCGTCGAGCCGGTCCTCGGTCAGGCGCCCCTCCAGGTAGGCCCGCGCGTAGATCCCCGGGGAGGCGTGCCCCTGGAAGTAGATCTGGTCGCCGCCGCCGGGGTGGTCCTTGCCACGGAAGAAGTGGTTGAACCCGACCTCGTACAGGCTCGCGGCCGACGCGAACGTCGAGATGTGCCCTCCGACGCCGATCTCGGGGCGCTGGGCGCGGTGCACCAGCATCGCCGCGTTCCACCGGATGTAGGCCCGGATGCGCCGCTCCACGAACTCGTCGCCCGGGAACCAGGGCTCGCGCTCGGGTGGGATCGTGTTGATGTAGTCGGTCGTGGTCAGGGGCGGCACGCCGACCTGACGCTCGCGGGCGCGCTCCAGGAGGCGCAGCATGATGTACCGCGCCCGCTTGGCCCCGCGCTCGTCGACGACGCCGTCCAGCGACTCGACCCATTCGTTTGTCTCGTCCGGGTCGATGTCGGGCAGCTGGCTGGGTAGGCCGTCGCTGATGACCGGGCGCTTGCGTTCGGTGGACACAGGCGTTCCTTAGGTATGTGTCTGGTAAAGCTCTACCGAACCATCCTGCACGCTGTTACGGGCTCCGTCACGCTACGGCCTCCACAAACTGGGATGATCAACACATGTACTCATCAGTAATAACGGTTCGGACGGGTTCAACACCCGTCGTTCGCGACATCACGGATGAAGCCGCCGAGTTCGTGTCCGGGCACGGCGACGGATTACTCCACGTTTTCGTGCCGCACGCGACCGCGGGCGTGGCGATCATCGAGACCGGCGCCGGCAGCGATGACGATCTCCTACGCGCCCTCGACGACCTGCTGCCCACCGACGACCGGTGGCGCCACCGCCACGGATCACCCGGGCACGGGCGTGACCATGTACTGCCGGCGTTCATCGCGCCGTACGCCACGCTCCCGGTCATCGGCGGCAAGATCGCCCTGGGTACCTGGCAGTCGATCTGCCTCGTCGACCCGAATGTCGACAACCCGACACGACAGGTGCGCTTCTCCTTCCTGGCGGGGTGACATGGCGGTGAGGGGGAGGCATTGAGGAATCGGGACTCGGGTACCGGGACTGGCACGGGCGGCACCGTTTCGGACATGCTGTCCGTCGTGACCACGCCGCAGGATCTCGACGACCGCTTCCGGGCGGTACTCGGCGGGCTGAGTCCCGCGGAGGAGAAACGCGAGCCGGACGATGCGGTACGCGAGGGCACGGCGCTGACCGGTGCGCAGGCCCGGGAACTGTTCGAGGCGCAACTCGCCAGCCGACACCTCGATCTCGCCGCCCGCTGGCTGCGCAGCTTTGACCAGGGGTACTACACCATCGGCTCGGCCGGTCACGAGGGCAACGCCGCCGTGGCCGCCGCTCTGCGCCCGACCGACCCGGCGCTGCTGCACTACCGCTCCGGAGCCTTCTACTGCGCCCGCGCCGCCCAGGTGTCCGGCGGTGACGCCATTCGCGACGTACTACGCGGGCTCGTCGCCTCCACCAGGGAGCCGATCGCCGGCGGCCGCCACAAGGTCATCGGCAACGCCGACCTGCACGTCATTCCGACCACCTCCACCATCGGCTCGCACCTGCCCCGGGCCGTCGGCGTCGCGTACGCCATCGAGCGCGGCCGACGGGTCTCACGCCTACGCTCCCAGGCCACCGGCTGGCCGGGCGACGCCGTGGTGGTCTGCTCCTTCGGCGACGCGTCGGTCAACCACGCCAGCGCCCTCGCCGGGCTCAACACGGCCGGCTGGTCCAGCCACACCGGCCTTCGGCTGCCGCTGCTGTTCGTCTGCGAAGACAACGGCATCGGCATCAGCGTGCACTCCCCGACGGGCTGGGTCGAGAAGACCCTGCGGGCCCGCCCCGGCATCCGGTACTTCGCCGCCGACGGCTGCGACGCCGCCACGGCGTACGACGCCACCGTTGAAGCCGCTTCCTGGGTGCGGCGACAGCGGCGCCCCGCCGTGCTGCACCTGTCCATGGTGCGGCTGATGGGTCACGCCGGCGCCGACGCCGAACTGGCCTACCGCAGCCGCGCCGAGCTCGCGGCCGACCTCGACCGCGACCCGTTGCTGGCCACCGCCGCGCTGCTCGTACAGGCCGGTCTCGCCACCCCCAGCGAACTGCTCGCCCGCTACGACGAGATCGGCTGGGAGGTGCGCCGGGTCGCCGAGGAGACGCTGTCGGAGCCGAAGCTCGCGTCGGCCGGTGACGTGACCGGTCCGCTGGCGCCCCGGCGACCGGTCCGCGTCGCACGTGCCATCTCGGACGCCGCCGCCCGGCTCGCAGCACCCGCCGTCGAGGTCGCCGACCTGCCCTCGGAGGCCGATCTGCCGTCGGGGGGTGACCTACGGGCTGTGGCCGATCCGCCTTCGGAGGCCGACCTACCGGCGGTGGCCGATCCGCCCGCGGACGTCCAGGTACCGGAGGACGAAGGTGCGGTCCAGCCGTCCGCGGTGTCCACCGCCATCGCCCGCGCGCTGGGCGGCATCGGGGTGCCCAGCAGCGCCGCCCGCATCGGCGCCTTCGGTGGCAGGCTCCCCGAGGAGGCCGGCGGGCTCACTCTTGCGCAGACCATCAACGCGACGCTGACGGACGCGCTGCTGGCGTACCCGCAGATGGTCGTCTTCGGCGAGGACGTCGCGGCCAAGGGCGGCGTGTACGGGGTGACCAAAGGGCTGCGCGACCGGTTCGGGGTCGGTCGGGTCTTCGACACGCTGCTCGACGAGACGTCGATCCTGGGCCTCGGCCTCGGGGTCGGCCTCGGCGGGATGCTGCCGGTGCCTGAGATCCAGTACCTGGCCTACCTGCACAACGCCGAGGACCAGCTGCGCGGCGAGGCAGCCACGATGCAGTTCTTCTCCCAGGGCAGATATCGCAACCCGATGGTCGTGCGGGTCGCCGGCCTGGCCTACCAGTCCGGCTTCGGCGGCCACTTCCACAACGACAACTCCGTCGCCGTGCTGCGCGACATCCCCGGCGTGGTCGTCGCCGTACCGTCGAGGGCCGAGGACGCCGGGCCGCTGCTGCGGACCTGTCTCGCGGCGGCGGTGGTCGACGGAAGCGTATGCGTGTTCCTGGAGCCCATAGCGCTCTACCACACCCGTGACCTGCACACCGACGGCGACGGGGAGTGGCTCGGGGAGTACCTGCCGCCGGGGCGCTGGTCGGAGTCGCACGTACCGATCGGCCGGGCCCGGGTCTACGGCGTCGGCTCGTCCGAGGACCTGACGATCATCACCTTCGGCAACGGCGTCCGGCTGTCGCTGCGCGTCGCCGCCCGGCTGGCCTCGGAGGGGGTCGGCTGCCGGGTGGTCGACCTGCGCTGGCTGTCGCCGCTGCCGGTCGCCGACATCATCCGCGAGTCCTCGGCCACCGGGCGGGTCCTCGTCGTGGACGAGACCCGCCGCAGCGGCGGAGTCGGCGAGGGCGTGCTCGCCGCGCTCGTCGACACCGGGTACGTAGGGGTGGCGCGCCGGGTCGCGGCTGTAGACTCGTTCATTCCGCTCGGCCCGGCCGCGGCGCATGTACTCGTGTCCGAAGACCAGGTTGTCCAGGCGGCTAGGTCCCTGTTGGCGCGTTGATTTTGCGGTTCGTACGGTGCGCCACTTGCGCCAAGAGCCTTAACTGTGTGGACTACGCGCTAACAGCGTCCACGACCGTGTCCGAAGAAGTGGATACTGCTGCTAGACGTGACAAGACAGGGAGGCACTAGACAGTGAACGCGACCGCGGGCCAGGCCGACGTCAAGAGCCTGGCGGACCGGTTCGGGATCGAGCCGGGCATGGTCGTTATGGAGATGGGGTACGACGATGACGTCGACGAGGATCTCCGCGACACGCTGATCGACCGGTGTGGCGAACTGGTGGACGAGGATACCGACGAGGTGGTCGATGCCGTGCTGCTGTGGTGGCGCGACGGTGACGGTGACCTGGTCGAGACGCTGATCGACGCTCTCGGGCCGTTGACTGACAACGGCGTGGTTTGGCTGCTCACGCCCAAGGCGGGACGTGAGGGACACGTCGAGCCCAGCGAGATAAACGAGTCAGCGCCGACGGCTGGATTGCAGCAGACATCGACCGTCAACGCCGGTAAGGATTGGACGGCTGCCCGTCTCGTCGTTCCGAGGGGTGCGCGGGCCAAGCAGCGCTGACGGCGCCCGTCTCCGGTCCGCCCGCCCACTGCGGCCGGCGGCTGGTTTTGGCGTGCCCTATTCTCAGGGCGAGCGTCTATGTCTGACCAATTCGGTCGACTATTCCGGCAACCGTAGGAGATGGCATGCCGATCGAGGTGGGTGCACCGGCACCCGACTTCGTCCTCAAGGACCAGAACAACCAGGAGGTCCACCTGTCGGACTTCCGGGGCACCAAGAACGTACTGCTGGTGTTCTACCCGCTCGCGTTCACCGGCACCTGCCAGGGGGAGCTGTGCCAGGTGCGTGACAACATCGGCGACTTCCAGAGCGACAGCGTCCAGGTGGTGGCGGTCAGCGTCGACTCGGCCTACAGCCACAAGGTCTGGGCCGAGCGGGAGGGCTTCGACTTCCCGCTGCTGTCGGACTTCTGGCCGCACGGCGAGGTTGCCCACGCGTACGGGGTGTTCAACCGGGACAAGGGCTTCGCCAACCGAGGCACGTTCGTCATCGATCGGGACGGTGTCATCCGTTTTGCCGAGATGAACGAGCCTGGCCAGCCCCGTGACCAGGGCGCCTGGCGGAAGGCGCTGGCAGAGCTGGCCTGATTCGTGTCGACTCCGCGCCCCGCCGTGCCAGCCATGATCACGCAGAGCCTCTCTCCCTGATCGCGGTGGAGCGGTGCGGCGCGGAGGCGGTATCCTCTCGCGACAAGGTAAGCTAACCGCCGATTCCGGGTGCGTAGCTCAGCGGAAGAGCACCCGCCTTACAAGCGGGGGGTCGTTGGTTCGAACCCAACCGCGCCCACTCCCGATGACCTGGCTATCTGTCCAGGTCATCGCGTGTTTCTGCGATCCTCGCCACCGCGTTCCATCGACCAGGCACGCCCGCGGTTGACCGTCGCCGTCGCCGTCGCCCCTGTCGCTCGGCGGCGACCAGGCCCACGCCCATCGGCTGCCGCGGACAGCGAGTAGCCCACGAGGCCGCGAAGTACGACAGCGCCGAGGGTATGTGATCTACCTGGGCCGGCAGCCACCCCCGGGGGGCCCGGGTTCCGGGATGGCGGGGATCGTACGGCGGGGTCGACGGCAGC
>JAOPWA010000488.1 GCA_025965915.1 Dactylosporangium sp.
CGTAGGACGCCTGCGGAAACTCCCCCGTCTCGTCGGCAGCCGCCGCGTTCGGCGCCACCTTGCCCTCACAGACCGCCCGCACCGCCTCCCGAACCGCCTCGTGCTCCTCCGGCAGTCGGTAAACATCGAACTGCGAATCCGCCATGGCTGTGCCTCCCGATACGACCTGCGCGCGTGCCAGGATACCGACGAGTAACTACCGGCTACAGGCACGGTCGAGGGGTTAGGACTATCCTCGCCCGAGCGGCATCCCGATCGACCACTGCGGCCGTCGTGTGCCGATTCGCGCAGTATGGACGACATTTGCCCCGGTATAGCTCCGATACATTGACAAACGAGCGCGCAGCGCCACACCCGTGCGCCGACGCTCACCACACCGACGGAGACCTAGCGTGACCATCCCTTACCCCAGTACGACACCCGCGGCCGTGACCCCACCGTCCGGCGCCGCGCGGCCGCGCCTGACCTTCCTGGGCACGGGCTACCTGGGCGCCACCTACGCGATCTGCTTCGCCGAACTGGGGTACGAGGTACTCGGCTTCGACGTCGACAAGGCGAAGATCTCGATGCTGTCCGAGGGCCAGGTGCCGTTCCACGAGCCGGGCCTCGACGAACTGCTGCGCAAGAATCTCGCGTCGGGCAAACTGCGCTTCTCCACCTCCTACGAGGAGGTGGCGGAGTTCGGCGACGTCCACTTCATCTGCGTGGGCACCCCACAGCGCGCCGACGGCATGGCTGCCGACCTCTCCTACGTGGAAAGCGCTGTGACCAACCTCGCACCGCACCTGACGCGCAAGGCGCTGATCGTGGGCAAGTCGACCGTACCGGTGGGCACGACCGAGTGGATCGAGCAACTGGTCCACCGCCACGCGCCGGCCGACTCCGGGGTCGAGGTCGCGTGGAGCCCGGAGTTCCTGCAGGAGGGCTTCGCCGTCGAGGACGTCCTGCGACCCAACCGGATCATCATCGGCGTCAAGAGCGAGTGGGCCAACGCGATGCTCTACGCCGCACACAAAGGCGTGTTCGATCTGGCCATGACCGAGGACCGGGAGGTGCCGGTCGTCGTCACCGACTTCGCCACCGCCGAACTGGTCAAGGTTGCCGCCAACGCGTTCCTGGCCACCAAGATCTCGTTCATCAACGCGATGGCCGAGGTCTGCGAGGCCGCCGGCGCGGACGTCACGCTGCTGGCTCGCTCGATCGGCTACGACTCGCGTATCGGCAACAAGTTCCTGCGCGCCGGCGTCGGCTTCGGCGGTGGCTGCCTGCCCAAGGACATCCGCGCGTTCCAGGCTCGGGCCCAGGAACTCGGCGTCGGCGAGGCGCTGCGGTTCCTGCACGAAGTCGACCTGATCAACCAGCGTCGCCGCCAGCGCGTCGTCCAACTCGCCGCCGAACTGCTCGATCGCCCCTACGGGCCGGCCGGCCCGGACCTGTCCGGCGTACGCGTCGCGGTCCTCGGCGCCTCGTTCAAGCCCAACTCCGACGACGTACGCGACTCCCCCGCCCTGTCGGTCGTGCGCAAGCTGGCCCGCAGCGGCGCACAGGTGAGCGTCTACGACCCCGAGGGCATGGAGAACGCCAAGCGCGACCTCGGCGATGTCTCGTACGCCAAGGCGCTGACCGAAGCGGTCACGGGCGCCGAACTGGTCTGCGTGCTCACCGAGTGGGAAGAGTTCCGCAACGCCGATCCGCAGGCCCTCGGAGAGCTCGTCGCCGGCCGCCGCGTCATCGACGGGCGCAACTGCCTCGATCCCGCGTTGTGGACCGCCGCCGGATGGGTGTACCGCGGCATGGGCCGTCCCATCATCTCCTAACCCGCCGAAACCGCGTTCCCGCAGGTCATCGAGGAGTTCGGAAGATTCGATCTCGGAACCTTCCGAACTTCTTCACGACCGCGGGAGGCGGAGGCTCGTCTGAACCCGCAGAATCTTCCTGTCGGGGCCTCGTGTACGGGAAACTCCCCTAAGAGGCGTCGGGTGTGTGAACACCCCTCGGGCGGGAGGGAGCGGCGTGGACACCTATCAGTGTCCGGTCTGCGGCGGCACGGTGACACGGGAACAGGGGTGTCGCGGCTGCGGACGCCCGTACGACCAGGACGTCGCCGCGCTGGCGATGTTCAAGCGGACCGTGGCCGCGCTCGAGGCCAAGAAGCGTAAGTACGAAAAAGACCAACTACTTCTGCGCAGCCAGATCGCACACGCCTCGGCGCAGCGTGACTCCCTCGCCCGCCGCTTGCGCGACAAGTTCGACCTGGATACCGGTACCGGCGGCCCGGCCCGTTCGCTGCGCTCCCGGATCACCCGCCGGGGGGACAGCGACCCCATCACAGTGGATCCGCAGCCGGACTCCGCCTCGTTCGGCGCCGGATACCCACCTGAGCAAACGGATCCGGGTGCGACCGCGACGACCGTCACACCACGGAGGACAGTCACCCGTACGGCGCCGCCAGCAACCGGCGCGCCCGGCGGGGCGCCGCCCAACCGTCCGGGAGAGCCGCGTCGGGGGGGCTCCCCCCGTGGACCCGGCGAGCTTCCACCCGCCATCGCCGCCCGCCTACCCGGAGTGCTGTCCCAAGCGCGGCCGCAGGCCCTCGTAGGCACTCCCGAGCCGTCCCGCCCACCGGTGACCGGGCCGGGACGCCTCGGCGGCGCGGAGACCACCACCGCGACGTCGCAGAGCGTCGTACTGGCCGTCGGTGGCCTGCTGCTGGCCGGCGCCGCCGTCGTGCTCGCCGTCTTCGGATTCGGCAGCCTCGGCTCGCCGGGCCGCGTCGCCCTGCTGACGCTCGCCACGGTCATCCTGCTGATGCTGCCCGTACAGCTGACCCGTCGCGGCCTCGTCGCCACCGCCGAGACCCTCGCGTCCGTCGGGCTGCTCATGGTCCTGCTCGACGGGTACGTCACCTGGTCGTTGGGGCTCCTCGGCGCGTCGTCGATCAGCACACCGGTCTACTTCGGATTCGTGTGCCTCGCGACGGCCGTCATCGCCACCGCGTACCGCGGTGCTAGTCACCTCATCGCCCCCCGCTACGCCACCGTCCTGGTACTACAGCCGGTGCTGCCGTTGCTCGGGTACGAGTGGATCCAGGGCCCGACCGGCTGGGGGCTGGCGCTCGCCGGGGTCGCCTCGCTCGATCTGGCCCTCGGCATCAGCCTGACCCGCCCGGGACGCTTCGCGGCGCTGGCCGGCTTCGTCAGGCCCGTACACCTGCATCTCGGGCACCGCGCGGCGTCCGAACCCGAACCCGAGCCGATCGACACCACCACGCCACCGGTACGGCCGGAGAGCGCCCCGGAGGAGCCGGAGGACGTCAAGACATCGGGCGACTTCCCCGACCGGCCGGAGCCCGTCCACCCGGAGCCCGTCCACCCGGAGCCCGTCCGGCCGGAGCCCGTCCGCCCGGAGTCCGCCCACCCGGAGCCTGCCCCCGTCGCGCAGACGCCGGCCGTACAGGCGCCGGCCATCCTGCGCGACGTCACGTGGATACTGTTCACGCTCGCGTTCGGGGCCTCCCTGGCGTATGCCTGCGTCGCCCTCATCACCAGCCCCTCGCTGGTGCCGACGGTGAGCGCCGCGCTGGTACTGCTGCTCGCGGCGGGTATCGGCCTCGCCGGCGCCTTGACGTGGCGACGCAATCCGTTGCCGGATCTCGCTGGTGCGCTGGCCACCCTCGCCGTCATCGGGGCGGTCACCAGGGTCGGCATGGTCGCACTGCCGGGGCGCGGCCTCCTGTTCGCCGCCCTCGCGGTCGCCGTCGCGTCCGTGGTCGTACCCCTGCTGCCGCAGACCGCGCGGTACGGACCGCGACTGGCCAGCGGCGCCGCCGCAGCGGTCACCGCGCTCGTCCTCGTCGGCAAGGCCGGAGCAGCGATCGCCGGCCCCGTCCGGGCCGCGTACCCGTGGTGGCACGCCGACCTTTCCGGCTACGCCAACCGGATCGGCGCCGCCGCCGGACCCTCGGGATGGCAACTGGTCGTCGCGGGCGCCCTGCTCACGGTCGCCGTCGCACTGGCTCTTCCCGGTTCGATCCGCGTCAACGCCGCGCTCGCCGGTGGCGTCCTCACGATGCTCACGACGCCGGCCGCCTGGCACCTCAACTGGGTGGTCACGCCCAGTGTCCTCGTCGTCGTCGCGGTCGGGGTGGGCGCGAGCGGGCTGGTCGCCCGCGACGAGGACGCCGCGAACGGCTTCGTGACGGCGGCCGGGGTACTCGGCGGGTACGCCGCCCTCACCAGCCTCACCGAACCGGGCATGACGGCACTGACGCTGGCCACGATCACGCTCGGCGGATACATGATCGCGACACTGCGTCCGCCCCGCACGGACCCACGGGCCGAGATGGCCGGGCAGCGCGTCGGCGACTGGGCCGGCGGTGGCGCGGCGTTCGCGCTACCCGGCGCCGTCTGCGCCGGGTTCGCGGCGCTCGTACGCGAATCCGTCTTCCCCGGCGCCGACGCGTCCCTCGTCCTCGCCGGCGGCTTCGTCGCCGTGTCGGGCACCCTCGGGTACGCGGCCCTGCGACTGGTCTCCCGGCGCCACGACAGCCGGCCGCTGCTGGTCGGCACGTCGCTGGGCGCGTTCGCGGTGGCCCTCGCGTCGCTCGCCACCCACGGCACGACCGTCATCGACATGGCCGTCGGCCTGCTGCTGCTCGCCAGTTCGGTCCT
>JAOPWA010000495.1 GCA_025965915.1 Dactylosporangium sp.
ACCTGGCGACGCAGCACAGCGACTTCATGGCGCAGCACAAGCAACTCGGCGGCCATCGCGGACTGGCCGCGCGTGGTTTGCGGCAACCAGCCGAATATCCGAACCGCGGTCAGGTACAGCATGCGAATAACCATGCACCCGAGCCTGCCCCCCAGTGACAAAACGCCAGCTCACACCGTGTGCGAACAGTTCTGGCACGGTACAGGCCAGCATGGTGGTCGCCCGCTCCAGGGGTTCCTTGGTGTCGATCGAGGGGCGGGTCAGACCAGCGACCAGCACCAGCAGGGAAGCCACCAGCGCGCACGCCGCGAGATGCCGGCGCGGCCCGATGCCGCGCGGCGCGAGTACGCGAAGCAGCTCGACGTTGGTGAAGCGCACCGCGTACGCCTCGCGCCGCCGCTGCCGCCACAGGTACGCGCCGGCTACGGCGAGGACAGCAACGACGGCCAGTAGCTACCACGGTTCGAGGAAGCGGATCATCGAATCATGGGCCGGTGGGGCCGGTGGGTGCTCATGCCTTGGTAGGTGGATGGTCGGTGTGGTCGTGTAGCGGGGCGGGTTCGCGTTGGCGCCAGTTGGGTGGGATGACGACTTCCAGGACGTCGTCGACGGTGATGACGCCGATGATGTGATCGTGGTCGTCGACGACGGGCAGGGTGATCAGGTTGTAGTCGGCCATGACGGTGGTGACTTCGATCAGGTCGGCTTGCGGGTATACCCGGACCGGGTCGGGTTCGGCGGCGGTGCCCACGGTGATGGCGGGGTCGGTTTGCAGCAGCCTGACCAGACTGGCCACTCCGGCCAGCCGCCCGTCGGTGTCCAGGCTGTAGACGCTGGTGAGGGCCTCGGGCTGGGTGGTGGTGGCATCGCGCACGGCCGCGAGCGCGTCGGCGACGGTGGTGTGGTCGGGCAGGGCGACGTAGTCCATACCCATCAGACCGCCGGCGGTGGCGGTGTTGTAGCCCAGCAGGGTCATAACCTGGCTGCGCTGCGCGGCGGGGAGCAGCTCCAGGACGCGTTGGCGGCGCTCCTGGGCTAGATCCATGATCGCGTCGGCGGCGTCGTCGGCGCGCATGCGGGCGAGCACGTCGGCGACCTCGCCGTCCGTGCGGGTGGCCAACAGGCGCGTCTGGCGTTCCTCGTCGAGTTCTTCGAAGACGTCGGCTTCCAGTTCGGGGTCGTTGTGGACGTGGGTGAGGATCTCGTTCTGCTCGGCGTCGGAGGCGTCTTCGAGCAGGTCGGCGAGTTGGGCCGGTTTGAGCCGGCGCAGCCGGGCGAGCGGGGTACGTACCGAGGCCGAGGCCTGGTGGCCGATGAGGGCCTCGAACTGTTTCCAGTCCTGGTAGTCGTGGTGGGTGTGGCGGCCGGGCAGGTGCAGCCAGTGCGCCCGGTGCACGTCTACTCCGGCCAGGATCCAACCTTCGCCGCTGGCGGCCAGTTCGATGTCGTAGGCGCGCACCAGTCGGGCATGGGCCATGTCGAGCAGGCGGTGGCCGAGCACGTCGGTGCGCAGCAGGACCTCGCCGCTGCGGCGTTCAAATGCGCGCAGGTCGACCCGGGCGCTTGTCAGCTCAATATGTTCGGTGTGCCAGGAGCGCACCGCGTCGGCCGGGATGAACACCCGCCGCCGCCCAAGCGCGGCGACCAGGCCGGTGACCTGTGGGTAGCTGTCACCGCGCAGCCTGACGATGACGTCGGCGAGCCGTCCGAGGACCTGTCCGCGGGCGTCGACGGCGCCGCGTTTGAGTAGCGTCGACAGGTACAACGTCGGCGGATTGTCCTGCGCGGTGGGTCCCGCCGCCGGCTGCGGGTTGGTCGCTGAGGTCATGGTCGAGGATGTCCTTTCCTGCGAGGCCGCACTGGTGTGGCCACTCGCCGGTGAAGGCATGTGTTTAGTCAGCCACAGACCAGTGTCCCCATGCCATCTGCGTCAGTGTCCCAGGGCCAGCTCGACGATGCGGACCACGACCAGCGCCGAGGCGATGATCAGGTAGCCGCGTAGCACGGACAGGCCCAACCGGTGGCCGGTGGACAGGGTGGGGCGGGCCAGCAGGGTCAGCGGCGGCATCCGCCACGAGGTCCGCTGTGCCTTGTCCACCTGCGGGGCGACGCGAGTGGGGTGGTGGCGGCGGTGGATCGCGAGCCACCCGCCGGCGGCCAGGGCCAGGGCGGTGCCGGTGGCGAGGATGGCCAGGATCTGCGCGGAGGTGATCGACGGGAACAGCACGCTGGCGGTCAGGATGATCGACAGCATCACCAGCACCGCGACCACCGCCGCGGTGAACACGTTGAGCCGGCGGCTGTTGACCCACGGGCCGAGAACGTCCCGGTCGTTGCACAAAAGCAGCAGGAACACCGTCGCCGAGGGCAGCAGCACCCCGGCCAGGGTCTGCACCCCTTCGGTGAGCAACCCGAGGGGGCTGCCCGGGATGATCACGATCACCGCGGAGGCCACCAGCAGGCCGGTGAACACCGCGTAGAACAGCTTCGCCTCGCGGGGCTTGCGGTGTAGCGAGTGCTTGAGCCCCAGCACGTCGCCGATCGCGTACGAGGTGGACAGGCCCACCGCGGCGGCCCCGATGATCGACGCGTCAATCAACGCGATGGCGAACAGGATTCCGGCCGCCTTGTTGACGTAGCGGCCCAACCCTTGCGCGACACCGGCGGCGTCGCTGAAGTGTCCGAACTCCGGCCGCCCGGCGAACGCCGCGGCCGAGAAGGCCATCATCGCGGCGGCGCCGATGATCACGATGACGATACCCAGCCACAGGTCGACCTTCTCGTAACGCATGAACCGCGGGGTGATCCGCTTGTCGATGACGTAGGACTGCTGGAAGAACAACTGCCACGGGGCGACCGTGGTGCCGACGATCGCGATGATCAGCAGCATGACCGTGGACAGCTGCGACCCGCCGGGCATGCCCGGCACCACGAAGTCGTGGGCCACCCGCCCCGCTGAGGGGTGGGCCATCACCAGGATCGGGACCAGCAGCAGCGAACCGGCCACCAGCACCAGGCAGACCCGCTCGAAGCGGCGAAACGAACCGGTGCTGGCCGCGGCGACTACGGCCAGGGCGGCGATCAGCACGCCCGGTACCTTCGGCAGCCCGAGATACCCCAGCCCAAGACTGATCCCGATGAACTCGGTGACGATCGTCAACGCGTTGAGGATGAACAAGTCGATGACACTGAAGGCGCCCCAGAACTTTCCGAACCGCTCCAGGATCAGCCGGGCGTGCCCGACCCCGGTCACCGCACCCAGCCGCAGCACCATCTCCTGGTTGACATACAGCACCGGCACCAGCAACAGCAACGTCCACAACAACCGGGTGCCGTAGTTCTGCCCGGCCTGGGTGTAGGTGCCGAACGCCCCCGCGTCGTTGTCGCCCACCATCACGATCAGCCCGGGGCCGATGATGGCCATCAGGGTCTTGAACTTCGCCGACAGGCCGCGCCGGGCGCCGGTGTCGTCGGCGGCGATCGTGCCCAGCGCGCCGCGGATGTCACCGACGTGCGCGTCGTCAAGAACCGCGCTCTTGCTCGCCGCCGTGGTCTCCGACGTGGTCATGGGGGTACCCCTTCGGCCCGTGCGGGCGATCAGGCGGCGCGGGCCTCGCCGCGCCCGACCAGGCACACGCCACGCCCCGCCATGCCGCGAC
This sequence comes from Dactylosporangium sp., assembly GCA_025965915.1. Taxonomy (GTDB): domain Bacteria; phylum Actinomycetota; class Actinomycetes; order Mycobacteriales; family Micromonosporaceae; genus Planosporangium. The sequence goes on from JAOPWA010000495.1 coordinate 3,660, forward strand.
ACGGCGATGCGATGCGAGCGAGAAAAGGTCGGAAACCGCGGTCTACCGCGTGCCAGGAACGGACAAAGGAAGATCGAGAACCAGATTGTGAAGCGGACTATGTCCGCAGGGACCGCTATCCACTGCTCTCGCCTCCCTTCGTCCGGGGCGCCGCAGCGCCACGCCGGCACACCGAGAGGTCCTTACCCGCGAACACGCGGGTAATAGTGGAAGGCCCCTCCTCGTAAGAGCTTTGGCACTGCGCGGCGTGATCCCAGCCCCAACACGGGGAGGAAGCCACTTGGGGTCACCCCTTAGGCCGGGGAGACCTGTCCTGACCCGGAGCGTCTCTCGACGGGTGGGGTCAGTGGCCTGTGTCCGCGCAGACGCCTCACCGAACGAGGTGCCGCGCAGAAAGCTTCCCCCCGAATCCGACCAAGAGTCAAATGTCTGCGCAAACGATTGACCAACCTCACACCACAGGCACGGCCAGCACGTCGCGGGCCGGTTCACCGAGCGGCGGGGTTGCAGGGCATGCCGCGTTGCCGCGATCTCCGTGAGTTCGCTTGAGCCGCCTGCGTCTTGCCGACGCCGTCACGCGACGCTTGGCGGAACATCGTCTCGGCCAGCCCGTGTGGGAAGATCATCAACGGGCCGTGCCTGGCTGGCTGCCGGGCTGTGCTTGCCGCCCGGGTTGGCTGGTGGGAGCAGCCATCGGCCGAACGTCACCGCGACCAGGATGATCGCTGCGAGGTAGATCAGCGGCTGTGGCGAGGCCGGCACCTGCGCGCTGTCGTCGTGGATCGTAAGGGTGACGGTGTCCCCGGGCCGGTAGTGCCCAACAGGCAGGTTCACGGTGCCGGTGTGTCGGCTGCCGTTCGTTGACCATGACACCCGGCAGGAGTCGAGGATCTGGCGCCCGCCCGGATACCAGCGGCCTCTGGCCGCGGTGATCTGGTGGCAGTCGGCGATCTGTGCGGGGGCGCGCGGTGACGCCCAGGCACGCCAGGCCCATACGACCGCGGTCAGCAGCGCCACCCCGGCGAGGACGAACATCACCGCCGCCGCCCGGATATTTCCGGGGCCGGACCAGTGCCAGCCCGCAAGCCGCCGCGTGTGTCGCACACTTCTACGGTAGGCCACCCGGTGCCGGCCGATCCGCAACGCTGCCTGCTGGGGAACCTCCGTGCTCCGCGGGCGGATCATGTCCGACATGAGCTCCGCGGTGGTCGGGCTCCGCCCAACCATCGGCACCCCGTCACGGCGGTGGCCGCCAGCGCTGGTGGTCACCAGGTAAAGGTGCCAAGGGATGCTTTCATGGGACTGTTGCATTAAGCGATCCTCAAGATCGCAGGTGTAGGACCCGAGCGGGATCGGGTACCCGAACGATGCGAGCGGACATCATGGCGGCGGTCCGGGCGTTCGTATCGGCCGGGGCGCTGTGGTCGGGTTCCTCTAGCCGGGGGCACAATGCCGGCTGTGAGTGACTCCAGGCCCGAGGACGACAACCCCTCTACCCTTCAGTTGCCGCCCGGTGCGGCAGCGGCGGACCACCAGTCGGCGTCCGTCGACGATCATCATCGTCTCGCCGAGGCGGTGCAGAAGGCCCTGCACGGCCACCTGGCCGAGCACCTGACGAGGGTGGAGCAGATCTGCGCCTCGTCCGTGCGCGACGCCGTGGCCACCGGGCGGCGCCGCCTCGACGACGTCATGCGCGACCACCCCCCGGCCTGGCTGCGCCCCACCGAGGGCGAACCCCGCTGGCCGGTCGCCCTCGCCATCGTGGTCGCCATCGGCCTGCAACTGGCGATCCCCGCACGGTTGGCGATTCCGCCGCGCTGGCTGCTACCTGCCCTGGAGTTGGCGCTGCTGATCGTGCTCACCGTCGCCAACCCCCGGCGTATCAACCTCGAACGACGCTGGCTGCGCCTGACCAGCCTGGCCCTCGTCGCGTTGGCCAGCATCGCCAACACCTACTCCGCCGCCCGCCTGGTCTGGCGGCTCATCCACGGCGGAGAAGGATCCGATGCCGGACCGCTGCTGGCCATCGGCGCCGCAGTGTGGCTGACCAACATCATCGTCTTCGCCCTGTGGTACTGGGAGTTCGACCGCGGCGGGCCCGCCGCCCGCGCTCACGCCCGGCGCACGTACCCGGACTTCCAGTTCCCCCAGATGCTCACCCCGGACACGTCCCACCCCGACTGGGAGCCCACCTTCGTGGACTACCTGTATCTGTCGTTCACCAACGCCACCGCGTTCAGCCCCACCGACACCATGCCGATGAGCCGCTGGGCCAAGATGGCGATGCTCACCCAGTCCGCGGTCTCCCTGGCCACGGTCGCGCTGGTCATCGCCCGCGCCGTCAACATCCTCAAATAGCCCACGGGCCGACCGGATTCCCGGCGCCGGCATCTCGTACCGGTCGTCGCCAGGGGCAGTGCCAGTGGTGCACTATCACGGGGGAGGGGCAGCGGTTCGCGGCGGTCGCCCCGGGCAGGGGGCGCACAATGCCGGTGGTGCTGAGGCGACGGATGGCGCTGGTGGCGCTGCTGAGGGCCTTCAAGCCGGGTACTCCGGGGCTGGGCAGGCGGCTGGCCGCGGTTCCTCGCATGCTCGCCGCGACACTGCGCGGCGACTACGACGGCCGCCCCCGGCTGGCGATGATGGCCGTCGCCGCCGTCTACCTGTTCTCCCCGTTGGAGTTCATCGCCGACGTGGTCTTCCTTATCGTCGGGGTGGTCGGCAATGCTGGAGTGGCGACGTGGCTGGCGGGCGCGTTGATGGATGAGACCGAACGGTTTCTCGAGTGGGAGCGTCAACGCCACACGAACTCGCAGGCATTCACCGCGATGCCCGTTATGCCACCCCGGCGTGTCCCACCGGAGATGCGTTAGAACGCCCAGGGTGGGCAGCAGCCCTACCGGGCGTCGTCGCCGCGAACACCTCGCCGACCGCCCCCAACTCGGTCTAAACCACGTTGCCGAGGAAGCGATGCGGGACTGTAAAAGAAAGAAACGGCTCTGGCACGGAGACGGTGGTGGGTATGTCCTTAGTGATCGATCGCGGTACGGCACACTCCATGCCGGTGTGCCTCCGACTTGGTCAAGCTGTTGTTGCCTCAACTGTCGTCGCTGCTGATCGATGAAGTGGATGAGCAAGGATCGGTGCTGCTCGTGCGGGCCCGGACACCAGCGGTAGCGGTTGCCTGCCCGCAATGCGACCAACCGGCCCAGCGCGTGCACGCCTATCACCTGCGGCGCCTGGCTGACCTGTCGGCAGCCGGCCGTGGCGTAGTCGTGGAGCTGCGGGTGCGGCGGCTGGTGTGCCAGACCGCCGGCTGCCGGCAACGCACATTCCGAGAACAGGTCCCCGCGCTCGCGCACCGGTGGGCGCGACGGACCCGACAGCTGACCGCGCTGATCGCGGACCTGGCCGTGGTCCTGGCCGGCCGCGCCGGAGCTGCCGTGCTGTCCCGGCTGGGCGTGCGCGTGTCCTCAGACCACGGTGCTGCGGGTGCTCATGGGCATGCCGACTTCGGTCGGTCCGGCGCCGGCTGTGCTCAGCGTCGACGACTTCGCCCTGCGCCGCGGACGCCGGTACGCGACCCTGCTTATCGACGCGGTCACGCACCGCCGTATCGACGTGTTGCCCGACCGCAAGGCCGCTACCCTGGCGGCGTGGCTGGGCGAGCATGCCGGGGTCGAGGTGGTCTGCCGCGACGGGTCCGCCGCATACGCCGAAGCCGTCCGCGACGGGGCACCACACGCGGTGCAGGTGAGCGACCGCTGGCATCTGTGGCACAACCTCGCCAAGGCGGTCGAGAAGACCGTCATCGCGCACAGCCGCTGCTGGCACACCGGCCCGTCCCGGCAGGCCAGGACGCTTGACGACCGCACCCAGGCCCGGCACGCCGCCGTCCACGCCCTGCTCGATCAGGGCGTGAGTCTGATCGACTGCGCCCGCCGGCTGGGCTGGGCGCTCAACACTGTCAAACGCTACGCCCGCGCCGCGACCGCCGAGGACCTGCGGCGTCCTCCGAAGTACCGGCAGACGCTCGTCGACCCATACCGTGATCACCTGCGCCGCAGGCGCGCCGAGGAGCCCAACGTCGCGGCGACCCGGCTGTTGGCCGAGATCCGCGAGCGGGGCTACGCCGGCAGCGCCAACCTGCTCGTGCGCTACCTCAACCAGGGCCGCGCCGAGGCCGAACGCATCCCGCCGTCACCACGCCGGCTGGTCTCCTGGCTCATGACCAGACCCGACAGGCTCCCCACCCACCACAGCAGCCACCTGGACGACCTGATTGCCGCGTGTCCGCAGCTGACGACCCTGGCCGAACGGGTGCGCGAGTTCGCCGCCATCCTCACCGCACGCCGCGGCCAAGACCTCGACGCCTGGATGACCACCGTCGAAGCCGACGACCTGCCCGCGCTGCACGCGTTCGTCCATGGCCTGCGGATGGACCTGCCAGCCGTCGTGGCCGGGCTGACCCTGCCCTACAGCAACGGCCCCATGGAAGGCGCCAACACCAAGGTCAAATTCCTCAAACGGCAGATGTACGGCCGAGCCGGCTTTGCGCTGCTACGACAACGGATCCTGCTCGCATAGATCGCTCACCGCGACCACCGTCTCTGTGCCAGAGCCGAAAACTTGACAGTCCCCACCGTTGCGGTACAGACGGGTACGAGACACGACCGAAACCATAGGGCCTGCCCTTTGTTCCAGTTGAGCCGCCCGGCCCGGCAGGCGCGCCGGGCCGGGCGAATGCTGATCATGTCCAAGGAAGGACGGCGGCTGCCTATGACCATGTTGGCCGTCGCCGGCCCCACCGGTTCGGCCGGTGCCCGCCGCCCTCCTGATTGGACACGCGGCGTGGGGTCAGTTGCCGGTTAGTTTGTTCATGCCGTCGTTGATCGTCTTGTCGGCGGTGTCCGCGAGGTTCTGGCCGACCTCCGCGGCGCTGCCGGCGGCGGTGTCCGCAAGGTTCTGGCCGACCTCCGCGGCGCTGCCTGCGTTGTCTGCCAGGTCCTGCCCGGCTTGCGTGACGGTGGTGTTAGCTGAATCGATGAGTTCGTCTACAGGCGTCTGCAGGTCGATGCCGGTCACTTCGCCGACTTGTTCCTTGGCCGTTTGGATGAGCTCGGCTGCCTTGTCTTTGAACATGTCGAACAGGCCCATGACGGAGTCTCCAGTTCTGGCGGCACCCGGGTTGGGTGTGCCTGCGGTTTGTGGTGTGACGGGTCCGGCGCGGCGGGACCCATGCAGGTGGGTGGTGTTGTTCTCGCTCGAGCCGTCGCGGCGCGGACAATGGGACCGGCCGGGCGACGGCGCGTGCGAGGAGCCTCGGGGCTGATGATCGCCGTGGCCGGCAGCCGGCTTATCGGCGCTGGCGCAGACGTTGCGCGATTTGACGTAGCCGCCGTTGGTTGTCGGGCTTGCGTAGCTGGTCTTGGGCTTGGCGGGTGAGCCGTTGTCCTTGCGGGCTGCGCAGGAACGCGCGGAGGCGCTCGATGACGGTAGGCATGGTGGTTGTCCTTTCGGTATCGGACGTATGCCTGGGTCTCGCCGGGTCAGGCGAGGACGGGGATCAGGCTGGCGGCGAAGGCGAGGTAGGCCACCGCCGCGAACGACAGGGTCTTCGCGGTGAACCTGCCCGTACGCAGCAGGATCAGCAGGTACACGATCGCGACCATGGTGGCCACACCGGAGATGAGCAGCGGTGTGTTGAACCGCCACGGGGTGAACAGCAGTCCCAGGCCGCTGGGCACGGTGGCCTGGATCATCATGGCGCCGGAGATGTTCGCCAGGGCGAGAGGTGTTT